>NZ_JBXQQB010000021.1:0-27727 GCF_057220535.1 Kitasatospora sp. NEAU-CNBT7
GGGCTGGGGCGCCGCCGTCGTGCGTCCCGCTCCGGTTCCACCGGCCGCCGGGGCGTACCGGGGCCGCCCGGCGGGTATGGCGGGGCCAAGGCACCCAGCACGCCCCCGGGAGGCAGCCCGTGTACGTGGAGACGATCGCCTACGCCCTGATCGGCCTGACCGTCGGCTTCGGCGCACTGGTCCTGCTACGGGGGTACTTCCCGGCCGCCCGGGTGCTGACCGTCTCGACGGCGCTGGTGGCCGCGCTGCTCGGCGGGCTGATCGCCCGGTACGCCTTCGACGGCGAGCAGCCCGCCGCCGCGCTGGGCATCTCCGCGGTCGGCTCGGTGCTGCTGGTCTCGGTGCTGGCCCGGCCGGACCGGGCGCCGCGGCGCGGCGGCGGCCACCGGCACCGCCGGCAGCGGGCCGCCTGACCGGCCTACCCGGGCCGGGCGGTGGGTCAGGAGGCGAGGCCGAGCGCCGCCATCCGCCGGGTGTGCGCCTCGGTGATCCGGTTGAACATCTTGCCGACCTCGACCAGGTCGAAGCCCTGCACCTGGGCGCCGCCGACCAGCAGGTTGGACAGCGCGTCCCGCTCGGCCACCACCCGCTGGGCCTGGCTGAGCGCCTCGCCCATCAGGCGGCGCCCCCACAGCGCGAGCCGCCCGCCGACCCGCGGGTCCTCCTCGATCGCCTGCCGGACCCGGTCGACCGCGAACGCGGCGTGGCCGGTCTCGGCCATCACCCGCAGCACCAGGTCACGGGTGTCGTCGTCGAGCCGGACCGCGACCTCGCGGTAGAAGTCGGTCGCGATCGCGTCCCCGACGTACGCCTTGACCAGGCCCTCCAGCCAGTCCGAGGGCGCGGTCAGCCGGTGGAAGGCCTCCAGCGGCTCCACGAACGGGGTCATCACCTCGGTGGGGTCGGCGCCGACCTCGGCGATCCGGTCGTGCAGCAGCTGGTAGTGCTGGAACTCCGCCGAGGCCATCCTGGCCAGCGCCGCCTTGTCGACCAGGCCGGGGGCGAACTTGGCGTCCTCGGCCAGCCGCTCGAAGGCGCTCAGCTCGCCGTACGCGAGCGCGCCCAGCAGGTCGAGCACGGCGGCCCGGTAGCCCGGATCGGCCGCACGGGTCGCCCAGTCGCCGATCGAGCCGGTCCCGGCCCCGGCGGCGGTCGCCCCGGCAGCGGTCGGTTCGGCAGCGGTCGGGTCGGTCGGGGTGCCCTGGCCAGAATCCTGAGTCTCCATGGCACGTCACCTTAGACCGCCCGGCGGCGGCCGCCTCCCCGGCCCACCGGCTCGCCCGTCCCGGGCCCCCGCACGGCGTCCCCGGGGCCCCCACCAGCCGAGTAAGGCGCGTCACGTGTTCGAGTCGGCGCTGGACTGTATGGTGGTAGCGAGGCCTGGTGTACTCGCGCGGCCCGTCCCTGTGGACAGGCCGCGCAGACGTGCTCCGTAGGAGTCAGGCACTCACGTACGCGGATGCCCGGTCGGAGACCCGATCGGCTCCGACCTTGGCCTGGACTTCGGGCCTTGGCACCGCATCAGTGGCCGAGCGAGGGCCGCCGCGGACCGCGCCGTACGGCGCAGGTCCCGCGCCGTCCCCTCACGGGAATCCTTCCCCCACGCCGCCGGACGGCGCGCCCCCCACGGGCCGCGCGGTCGGCAGGCAGCAGGGACCGGCGCGGTGTGCGACCCGCAGCTGTGCACAGCGGCCCATCACGGGCCCGGCGCAGCGGTGCGGCCGCCCGCCGCCCTCTCGCTCTCGGCCCCCGCTTATGGAAGAGGCAGCACCCTGTCCACCACCGCTGAACCCACCAAGACCACCTTCCGGGACCTGGGGATCCTCCCGGAGACCGCCGAGGCCCTCGAGGCCGTCGGCATCGTCCACCCCTTCCCCATCCAGGAGATGACCCTGCCGGTCGCGCTGACCGGCCACGACGTCATCGGCCAGGCCAAGACCGGCACCGGCAAGACCCTCGGCTTCGGCCTCCCGCTGATCGAGCGGGTCGTGGTGCGGGCCGACGTCGACGCCGGCCGGGCCACCGCCGAGCAGCTCTCCGACAGCCCGCAGGCACTGATCGTGGTGCCGACCCGCGAGCTGTGCACCCAGGTCACCAACGACCTGCAGACCGCCGGCAAGGTTCGCAACGTCCGGGTGCTCGCCATCTACGGCGGCCGGGCGTACGAGCCCCAGGTCGAGGCGCTCAAGAAGGGCGTCGACATCATCGTCGGCACCCCGGGCCGGCTGCTCGACCTGGCCGGCCAGCGCAAGCTCGACCTCTCGCAGGTCCGCGCGCTGGTGCTGGACGAGGCCGACGAGATGCTCGACCTCGGCTTCCTGCCGGACGTCGAGAAGATCATCACCATGCTGCCGGCCAAGCGGCAGACCCTGCTGTTCTCGGCCACCATGCCGGGCCAGGTGATCAGCCTCGCCCGCCGGTACATGAGCCAGCCGACCCACATCCGGGCCGCCGCCCCGGACGACACCGGCGCCACCGTCGCCAACATCGAGCAGCACATCTTCCGGGCGCACTCGCTCGACAAGGTCGAGGTCGTCTCCCGGATCATGCAGGCCGAGGGCCGCGGCCTGGCGATGATCTTCTGCCGGACCAAGCGCACCGCGGCCGACGTCTCCGAGCAGCTGACCAAGCGCGGCTTCGCGGCCGGCGCGGTCCACGGCGACCTCGGCCAGGGCGCCCGCGAGCAGGCCCTGCGGGCCTTCCGCAGCGGCAAGGTCGACGTCCTGGTCTGCACCGACGTCGCCGCCCGCGGCATCGACGTCGAGGGCGTCACGCACGTCATCAACTACCAGTGCCCCGAGGACGAGAAGACCTACCTGCACCGGATCGGCCGCACCGGCCGGGCCGGCGCCTCGGGCACCGCGGTCACGCTGGTCGACTGGGACGACATCCCGCGCTGGCAGCTGATCAACAAGGCGCTGGACCTGCCGTTCAACGAGCCCGAGGAGACCTACTCCACCTCGGCGCACCTGTTCGAGCTGCTGAAGATCGCGCCCGGCACCACCGGTGTGCTGCCGCGTTCCGAGCGCACCCGGGCCGGCCTGAACGCCGAGGAGGTCGAGGACCTCGGTGAGACCGGCGGCCGCGGCGCCCGCGGCGGCCGCACCCGCGGCGGCCGGGGCACCGGCCCGGCGGTGGCGGCTCCCGAGCCGGAGGCCGCCGAGCGTCCGGCCCGCAAGCAGCGCGAGCGCCGCCGTACCCGCGGCGGTGCCCGGGCCGAGGGCGCGGAGGCCGCGGTGACCGTGGCCGAGGCCGCGACCCCGGTCGCGGTGGACGCCCCGGCCGAGCCGGCGCAGGCTCCGGCCCAGCGCCGCAGCCGGACCCGCACCCGCAAGGCCGCCGAGCCGGCGGTGGTGGCCGAGGCCGCCGCGGCCGCCCCGGTGGTCGAGGTCGTGGTGGCCGAGGCCCCCGCCGCGGAGGCCACCGCACCGGCCCCCCGCCGGACCCGGACCCGGAAGGCCGCCGCCTCCGCGCCGGCTGCCGAGGCCGTCGTCGAGGCCGTCGTCGAGGTGGTCGCGGAGACCGCCGAGGCGCCCGCCCCGCGCCGCCGCACCCGGACCCGCAAGGCCGCGGAGCCGGCGGTGGCCGAGGCCGTCGCCGAGACCGCCGCCGAGCCGGCCGCGGCCCCCGCCCCGCGCCGGACCCGGGCCCGCAAGACGGCCGCCGCCGCGCCGGCCGCCGAGGCCCAGGTGAGCATCCCGGCCCAGGAGGGCGAGCCCACCGAGGCCGCCCCGCGCCGCCGCACCCGCGCCCGCAAGGCCGCGGAGCCGGTCGAGGCCACGCCGGAGGGCTGAGCCCACGGGGCACCCCCCACACCGCCCGGGCGGGCCGGATCACTGCTGATCCGGCCCGCCCGGCGGCGTTCCGGGCCCCGGGCGCGGCCGTAAGCTCGGAACCCCGTCCCGGTACCGAGGAGCACGCCGCCGATGAGCACCCCGCCGTTCCTGACCCTGCCCGCCTGCGCCCGGGCGCTGCGGCTGCCGACGGCCCGCGGGGAGTTCGCGCTCCTGCTGGCCGAGCCGGCCGGCCCGGCCCGGGGCACCGCGCTGCTGGTGCCCGGTTTCACCGGCAGCAAGGAGGACTTCATCGCCCTGCTGGAGCCGCTGGCCGACGCGGGCTACCGGGTGGCGGCGGTCGACCAGCGCGGCCAGTACGAGACCGGCGGTCCGGCCGACCCGGCCGCGTACGCGGTGGCGGAGCTCGGCCGGGACGTCCGGGCGCTGTCGGACGCGCTGGCCGACGGCGGTCCGCTGCACCTGCTGGGCCACTCCTTCGGCGGCCAGGTGGTCCGGGAGGCGGTGCTGGCGGCCGCCGCGGACGGTCCGCTGCCGTGGGCGTCGCTGACGCTGCTCGCCACCGGCCCGGGCGCGATCGACCCGGCCGAGGCCGCCCGGACCAAGCTGCTGGTGGACGCGCTGGCCACGATGGAGCTGGAGCCGATCTGGCAGGTGATGCAGCAGATGGAGAAGGCCCCGGCCGTCGCGCTGCCGCCGGAGGTCGCGGACTTCCTGCACCGCCGCTGGCTGGCCAACGTGCCGCAGGCGCTGAGCACCATGGGCGCGCACCTGGTCGCGGCGCCGGACCGGGTGGCGGAGCTGGCCGGGTGCCCGCTGCCGAAGCTGGTGGTGTCCGGCGTGCAGGACTACGCCTGGCCGGTCGACGAGCAGTCGGCGATGGCCCGGCGGCTGGGCGCCGAGCGGGTGGTGGTGGAGGACGCCGGGCACTCGCCCAACGCCGAGCAGCCGGCCGCGACGGCGGCCGCACTGGCGGCCTTCTGGGGCTGACCCCCACCACCCCGCCACCCCGCCGGCCCGGCCGGTACCGGCCGGGCCGCCGTGGACGGCCGCCCGGCACCGTGGGTTCACCGGGCCGCCACAAAGCAGGCGACAAAATTCGTTAGCTCGGGTAATATTTGATTCTGTCCGGGAATCACCCTGCCCGCTCAGCCGTGTCCGCCACCCCGATTCGCACCGGCCTCGACGACGAGAGTCACCCGAAACCGGGACTTAACGGACGGGCAACCGGCCGGAAGCACCGACCGTGCACCGTGGTCCATGGGGCCGCAGCGCAACCGCCGGGCACCGGCCGCCACCGGAGCAGCACCACCGCCGACGGGGGGAGCGCGATGCGGGCACCAGCAGCACCGACCGGACCACCGCCCCAGCCAGGGCCGAGCCAGCCTCGGCCGACGACGCCCCGCTCACCGGGGCCAGGAAGGGAGAGGCCCATGCGCTTCGAGATCCTCCGCCTGGACGACGCCCAGGGCGCCGCCACCGACCGCCTGATCGCCGACGCCGAGACCGTCCGGGAGTACCTGAAGGCCGCCGCGCTGACCGGCGAACGCCTCTACATCCGGCCGTGCAAGGCGATCTGAGCGGGACCGGACCGGCCGAGGCCGCGTCCGACGTCCCGATACCCGGCTGACGCCCCGTTCCGCACCACCAGGAACGGGGCGTCAGTGCTTTCCGGGCCTCCCGGCTCCCCGGCCTCCCGACCTCCCGGGCCCGCGCGTCCTCCGGCCCCGAGTCGCCGCGGCGCTCGCGCGCCGGGCCTGCGACCAGGCCGGTGTTTGGCACCCCGGCCGCCGGGACATGCCCTACCGAGGCCGCATCCGCCACCGGCCGCACCCGGCCGGGCGGCGCGACGCACCACGTACGGGTGACCGTCCTTGACGCGGCGGACCGGAGGGAGGACCGTTGTCGGCTATGAGGGGCGAGCCAAGCTGCCCGAGGTGCGCCGGTCGGGTCCGCGCCCCAGGCCTGTTCTCCGACACCTGGCAGTGTGACCAGCACGGCGCCGTCTACCCGATGCAGCCCGTACTGCCGCCGAGCGTCGAGGCGCTCGGGGTGGCCGTGGCCCGTTCCCAGGTGCCCGTCTGGCTGCCCTGGCCGCTGCCCGTCGGCTGGCTCTTCACCGGCATCTCGCACGCGGGGGACGACCTCTCCGGCGCCAGGGCCACCGCGGTGGCCTGCTCCGGACCCGCACCGCTGGGCGGTTTCGGCGAGCTGGTGCTGGTCGCCGAGGAGCTGGGCGTCGGCCTCGGCGCCCGGTACGCGGGGCTGCCGGGACCGGATCCGGGCGACTCGGTCTCGCTCTACAAGCCCGCCGACGCCAAGCTGATGGCGGCCGGCCGGCCCACCCCGATGTTCCACGTGCCGGAGGCCCCGCCCGACCGCGCGGTGTACGTCGGCGAGGCCCGCGGGCTCTGGCTCTGGGCCATCGCCTGGCCCGAGCAGTCCGCCCTGCTGATGCACGACGAGCTGGTCATCACCGACCTGCGGGACGCGGGCGCCGAACTCGGCCTGCTGCCCTGCGGCGCGCTCTCCCCACGGCTGCTCGGCTGACCGTCCGGGTGCTTCCCGGGCGCTGACTATCCTGGGGCCACCCGACCCACAGGAGCCCCGTCGTGCGCATCGACCTGCACGCCCACAGCAACGCCTCCGACGGCACCGACAGCCCGGCCGAGCTGGTCGCCGCGGCGGTCGCCGCCGGGCTGGACGTGGTCGCGCTGACCGACCACGACACGGTGGCCGGGCACGCCGAGGCCGCCGGGGCGCTGTCCGGCACCGGGCTGACCCTGGTGCCGGGCGCGGAGCTGTCCTGCCACACCGACGGCGTCAGCCTGCACCTGCTCGCCTACCTCTTCGACCCGGCCGAGCCGGCCTTCGCCGCCGAGCGGGAGCTGGTGCGCACCGACCGGTTCCGGCGCGCCCGCCTGATCGTGGAACGCTGCCGGGAGCTGGGCGCGCCGATCGACTGGGCGCAGGTCGAACGGATCGCGGGGCGGGGGTCGGTGGGCCGCCCGCACATCGCCAGCGCGCTGGTCGAGGCGGGCGTGGTGCCGACCGTCTCGGACGCCTTCACCGCCGAGTGGCTGGCCAACGGCGGGCGGGCCGACGTCCGCAAGCACGAGACCGATCCGGTCACGGCGGTGCAGCTGGTCCGGGCGGCCGGCGGGGTCCCGGTGTTCGCCCACCCCGGTGCGGCCAAGCGCGGAGACACCGTCTCCGACGAGGTGATCGCCGAGCTGGCGGCGGCGGGCCTGGCGGCCCTGGAGGTGGACCACATCGACCACGACGAGCCGACCCGGGCCCGGCTTCGCGGCCTGGCGGCCGAACTCGGCCTGCTGACCACCGGGTCCAGCGACTACCACGGCTCCCGCAAGACGGTCCGGCTCGGCGAGCACACCACCGACCCGGCGGTGTACGAGGCCCTGGTCGCCCAGGCGACCGGCGCGCGGCCGCTCACCGGCTGACCGGGAGGCCCCGGGCCGCGGCCGGCCGGACGCCGGCGGTCGCGGTGTCGCGGTGTCGCGCCGCGGCGCCACGGCCGGGCGGACATGACGTGACAGAATCGGGCAATCCGTACGGAACGCCCAGCGAGAGAACCCGGCATGAGCGAGCCTCACCAGTGCGAGGCCGAGCGGTGAGCGTCTTCGACACCACCGTCTTCGGGTCGCTCTTCGTCACCCTGTTCGTGATCATGGATCCGCCCGGGACCATCCCGATCTTCCTGGCGCTCACCTCCGGCCGGGCCGCCCGGGTGCAGCGCCGGATGGCCTGGCAGGCGGCGGCGGTCGCGCTCGGCGTGATCACCTGCTTCGGCCTGTTCGGCCAGCAGATCCTGGACTACCTGCACGTCTCGATCCCCGCACTGCAGGTCTCCGGCGGGATCCTGCTGCTGCTGATCGCCCTCGACCTGCTCACCGGCAAGATCGACGAGCCGACCCAGACCAAGGACGTCAACGTCGCCCTGGTCCCGCTCGGCACCCCGCTGCTGGCCGGTCCCGGGGCGATCGTCGCGGTCATCCTGGCCGTGCAGAAGGCGGACGGCGCCGCCGAGTACGCGGCGGTCTGGGTGGCGATCGTCGCCATGCACGTGGTGCTCTGGCTGACCATGCGCTTCTCGCTGGTGATCATCCGGATCATCAAGGAGGGCGGTGTGGTGTTGATCACTCGACTGTCCGGCCTGCTGCTGTCGGCGATCGCCGTCCAGCTGGTCGCCAGCGGCGTGTTCGCCTTCATCAAGTCGTACAGCTGACCTCACGTCGTACCGCGGACCGCCGCCGCGGGCCCGCGGATCAGTCCAGCGGGACGGCCCGGCGCTGCGGGTCGCGCAGGTCGGTGCCGTGCCGCAGCCAGCGCTCCTGCAGCGCCTCGGCGCCCTGCACCCGCTTGAACGCGGCCTCGTTCGGGGTCATCGGCAGCAGCGGCAGGAAGCGGACCGGCTCGGCCGGGGCGGCCAGGTCGAGGTCCTCGACCAGACCGCCCGGCTCGGCCACCAGCACCGAGGTGAACGGCGCGCCCGGCCAGAGCGGGGTGCCCAGGTCCAGCGAGCCGCCGGGGGCCACCACCAGCCCTTCCACCTGCGGAGTCGCCGCGAACGTGGCCAGCGTGCGGAGCACCTCGTCGCGCCCCCCGCGGACGCTGAGCACCAACTCGGCGCGCGGTCCGCGGACCGGGTCCGCCACCGCCGCGGACGGGTCGGCCATCGGCGCGGCGGACATCCCGAGCGTCGCGTAGCGGACCAGCGCGTCGGTGTCCGGGCCGAAGCGCAGCACCTCGATCCGGTCCGCACCCAGGAAGGTGACCGAGGCCCGGCCGGCCGGTTCGCCGAACGCGGTCAGCAGCCTCGCCTCGACGGCGGCGAGGACCGCGGCCCGGGTCAGCTCCGACGGTTCGTCAGGAGTGGAGAAGTCACCGAAGAGCGGGAAATCGTGCGCCATGGACGCGACCTTAGCCGCCCTGCGGCCGGGCCGGGTTGGGGCGCACTCCAACACGGCCCGAGCCATAGCTGTTAGTGTGAGGAGATGGCCACCCGAGTCTTCTGACACTCGGAGCCGCGGCATGAAGGAGGTGGTTGCGGTGGATACCAGCCGACCATGCAGTACCGGCAGCTCTGCCCGACCTGTCCGCCTCCGCCGCGACCTGCCCTGATCCCTCGGTAGGTAGGGCGGCGCCGCGTCCGGTCGGGAGAGCACCTTCCCCGGAGCCGAATCGTCCAAACTCCGCCCCTCACGCGGGTTTCCCGGACACCTGGCAGCCTGCCCGCTGCCGTTCGGCCCGGCATCCATCGGTGTTCCCGCCGTCGCACCAGGCCGTCCACAGTGCCGCCGTGCGACGGCTCCTGCCCAAGGAGCCTGCTGCCATGTCGATGATCAACAGCCTGCGCGCCGCCGTCCGTCCGGGCCGCCGCCGGACCGACGCCTACGACCCGCTGCACCCCGGCCACCCCATCTCCGCCGTCGTCGACTGCGCGGTCTACCAGCACGGCAAGCGGGCCGGCGAGGCCTGCAGCCCCCGCGAGGCGGCCCGGCTGGTCAAGCTCTTCCAGCAGGAGGACACCGGCTCGTTCAGCTGGATCGGCCTGCACGAGCCCACCGAGGCCGAGTTCGAGGGCATCGCCCAGCGCTTCGGCCTGCACCCGCTGGCCGTGGAGGACGCGGTCCACGCGCACCAGCGGCCCAAGGTCGAGCGCTACGACGACGTGCTGTTCGCGGTCTTCAAGACCATCCGCTACGTCGACCACGACCAGCTCACCCCGACCAGCGAGGTGGTCGAGACCGGCGAGCTGATGGTCTTCGCCGGCCGGGACTTCGTGATCACCGTCCGGCACGGCGGCCACAGCTCGCTGCACGAGCTGCGGCACCGGCTGGAGGCGGACGCGGACGGCTCGGGGCTGCTCGCCAAGGGCCCGGCGGCGGTGCTGCACGCCATCGCCGACCAGGTGGTGGACAACTACCTGCTGGTGGCGGACCGGCTGCAGACCGATGTGGACGAGATCGAGTTCGACGTCTTCGCCAACAAGGGCGGCCGTGGCGCCGACGTCGGCCGGGTCTACCAGCTCAAGCGCGAGGTACTGGAGTTCAAGCGGGCCGTGACCCCGCTGCTGCGGCCGATGCAGCTGCTGTCGGACCCGCTGCAGCGGCTGGTCGACCCGGACATCCAGAAGTACTTCCGCGACGTCGCCGACCACCTGGCCCGGGTCACCGAGCAGGTGCACGGCTTCGACGAACTGCTCAACTCGCTGCTCCAGGCCAACCTGGCGCAGGTCTCGGTCGCGCAGAACGAGGACATGCGCAAGATCACCGCCTGGGCGGCGATCTTCGCGGTGCCCACCATGATCACCGGCATCTACGGCATGAACTTCGACTACATGCCCGAGCTGCACCACAAGTACGGCTATCCGCTGGTGCTCGGCAGCGTGCTGGTGATCTGCGTCGGGATGTACCGGGGCTTCCGCCGCAACGGCTGGCTCTAGGCCGCGGTGGCCGCGGTGGTCCCGGCCGGGCCGCCGCGGCGGCCCGGCGTCAGCGGCGGCCGCCGCGGGCGACCAGGACCAGGCCGAGCAGGATCAGCGCGACCGCCGGGTACGCGGCCACCGGCGGCCACTGGCCCAGCCAGAAGGCGGCGATCAGGGCCGCACCGGGCGTCTCCAGCAGGATCGCGGTCGAGGTGACGGACGGCCCCAGGGTGCGCACCACCCGGTTGCTGAGCGAGTGGCCGAGCAGTTGGGCGGCCACCATCAGCAGCACGATCTGCCACCACACCCCGGCCGGCCAGCCGGACAGCGGGACGCCCGCCGCCAGGCAGGTGGCCAGCAGCACCACGGCCGTGGTGGCGTAGCAGATCAGGGTGTACGCGGTGGTGCTGACGGTCCGCCGGACCTCCGCGCCGAGCAGCATGTAGCCGGCCGCCGCCAGCCCCGCGCCGAGCGCCAGCGCGTCACCGCGCAGCGCCCGGGCGGAGAGCGACAGGTCGACGCCGGTCAGCACCAGCACGCCGAGGAAGGCGACGCAGGTGCCGATCCACACCAGCCGCGGGGGGCGGTGGCCGAACAGCCGGAGCAGCACGATGGTCCACAGCGGCGTGGTGGTCACCAGCGCGGTCGCGGAGGCCACCGAGGTCATCCGCAGCGAGGGCATCCACAGCGCGAAGTGCAGGGCCAGCAGGCCGCCCGCCGCCATCGCCAGCAGCAGCGCCCGGCGGCCGATCCCGCGCAGCTCGGCGCGGTGCCGCGCCAGCGCGTACGGGCCGAGGACGCCGACCGACATGACGTTGCGCCAGAAGGCGATGGCCAGTGCGGGCGCGGCGGTGGCGCTGATCAGGGGTGCCGAGAGCGAGATGCCGGCGACGGAGACGGCCAGCAGCAGCAGGTCGGTCCGGGGCAGCGCGGGCGGCTGCCCGGCGGCGTCGGCCGGCCCGGCGGGGGCGGCGGCGGTGACGTCGTCGGTCGGGGCGGCGGGCACGGCTCTCCTCGGTGGCGCGGGCGGGGGATCCGTCGGGAACGGACCCGACAACGGTAAGGCCTCTAAATGGCCCATGGCACTGTCGTCCTGAGCGATGAGACGGGCCGGGCCACCCGGGCGCGGCGGGCCGGCCGGTCCCGCGGCGCCCGGGAGCGGGCGGGTCTCCCCCAGGCCTTACGCTGTGGGCCATGGAGCCTTCGACGACCACGGCAGCCGACCTCCTCGACCGCGCCCTGCTGGAGGAGGCCGCGAAGAAGTCCGGCCTGCTCTGGGTCAGGGCCGAGGGACAGCCGCAGGCGCGCGCGGTCTGGCACGCCTGGCACGACGGCGCGGTCGTGGTGGTCGGCGACGGCGCCGAGCAGCCGCTGCACGGCCTCGCGGCCGGCACCGCCGCCACCGTGACCGTGCGCTCCAAGGACAAGTGGGGGCGGCTGACCAGCTGGCCCGCCACCGTCACCGAGCTGGCCCCGCGGAGCGAGGCCTGGCTCGGGGCGGTCGAGGAGCTCAAGGGCAAGCGGCTGAACGCGCCCGACACCGACACCATCGGCGACCGCTGGGCCCGCGAGTGCCGGGTGCTGCGGCTCGCCCCGGCGGGCGCGCTGAGCGAGCAGCCGGGCGCGATGCCCGAGGGCCCGCTCACGGCCGAACCGATGCCCACCCCCGCGACCACCCGGCAGCCGATCCCGGCCGGCCTGCCCCGGCTGCTGCTGCGGCGCCGCGGGCGCTGACCCGCGGGGCGGGCCCGCCCGGCCGGTGCCGGGCCGGTGCCGGGCCGGTGCCGGGCCGTCACACCCGCCGCAGGTCGGCGGGCTGGCCGGTGGCCGCCCGGGTAGCCTGGGCGCGGCGCACGGAGCGAGGCGGAGCGAGAGAGAGCGGGAGCCGATGGCAGGGCCAGGAAGCCGGGTCTTCATCTCCCACCTCTCCGGTGTGGCCGTCTTCGACCCCAACGGCGACCAGGTCGGCCGGGTCCGCGACGTCGTCGTCTCGCTGCGGATCGGCGGGCGCCCGCCACGGGTGCTCGGCCTGGTGGTCGAGGTGGTCGGCCGGCGCCGGATCTTCCTGCCGATGACCAGGGTGACCAGCCTGGAGTCCGGCCAGGTCCTCACCACCGGCGTGATCAACATGCGCCGCTTCGAACAGCGCACCTCCGAGACCCTGGTCCTGGCCGAGCTGCTGGACCGCACCGTCACCCGGGTCAAGACCCAGGAGGAGGTCACCGTCCTGGACGTGGCCATGGTGCAGACCCGGGTCCGCGAGTGGGAGATCAGCAAGGTCTTCGTCCAGGTCGGCAAGGTCGGCCGGCTCCGCAAGGGCAAGGGCGAGACGCTCACCCTGGACTGGTCCGCGGTGACCGGCTTCTCGCTCGCCGAGGAGGGCCAGGGCGCGGCCAACCTGCTCGCCACCTTCGACCAGCTGCGCCCCGCCGACCTCGCCAACGTGCTGCACCACCTGTCGGCCAAGCGCCGGGCCGAGGTGGCCGCCGCGCTCGACGACGACCGTCTGGCCGACGTCCTGGAGGAGCTGCCCGAGGACGACCAGGTCGAGATCATCGGCAAGCTCAAGGACGAACGCGCCGCCGACGTCCTGGAGGCGATGGACCCGGACGACGCCGCCGACCTGCTCTCCGACCTGCCGGAGGAGGCCGCCGAGCGCCTGCTGCGCCTGATGGAGCCCGAGGACGCCGCCTCGGTGCGCCGGCTGCTCTCGTACGAGGAGGACACCGCGGGCGGTCTGATGACCACCGAGCCGATCGTCCTCGAGCCGGACGCGACCGTCGCGGAGGCGCTCGCCCGGGTCCGGATCGCCGACAACAAGCCGGCGCTGGCCGCCCAGGTGTACGTCTGCCGGCCGCCGACCGAGACGCCGACCGGCAAGTACCTGGGCACCATCCACTTCCAGCGGCTGCTGCGCGAGCCGCCGTACACCCTGGTCGGCTCGATCGTCGACGACGACCTCGACCCGCTGCCGCCGGGCACCCCGCTGCCGCTGATCACCAGCTACCTGGCCGCGTACAACCTGGTGGCCGCGCCGGTCGTCGACGAGACCGACCACCTGCTCGGCGCGGTCACCGTCGACGACGTGCTGGACCACCTGCTGCCCGACGACTGGCGCGAGGCGGCCCTGCACGGCGGCGACAGCGTCGACGGGGACGTCCTCGACGACGACACCCACGAGCGCGAGAGCGAGGCCGCCGGTGGACGCTGACCGCAAGGGCAGGCGGGACGAATCCCCGCGCCAGCGGCTCCAGGGCGACCTGCGGCAGCTGCGCGAACTGCGGACCCGCGAGGGCACCCGGATGCAGCGCACCGAGAGCAGCGGCGGCGGGGGCGCCCGGGTCCGGCTCGACCAGCCGCGCACCGCCCGTCCGGGCCTGATCAGCCTGCCCTCGTACGACCCGGAGGCATTCGGCCAGCTGTCCGAGCGGATCGCCCGCTTCCTGGGCACCGGGCGGTTCATCGTCTGGATGACGGTGGTGGTGCTGGTCTGGGTGATCTGGAACACCCTGCTGCCGGACAGCGTGCACTTCGACGACTACCCGTTCATCTTCCTCACCCTGATGCTCTCGCTGCAGGCCTCCTACGCGGCCCCGCTGATCCTGCTCGCGCAGAACCGCCAGGACGACCGGGACCGCGTCAACATGGAGCAGGACCGGGCCCGCAGCGACCGCAACATCGCCGACACCGAGTACCTCACCCGCGAGGTCGCCACCCTGCGCCAGGGCCTCGGCGAGGTGGCCACCAGGGACTTCGTCCGGTCCGAACTGCAGTCTCTGCTCAAGGAGCTGGACGAGCGGCGGGGCGCCTCCGAGGTGCTGTGACCGGCGGCACGCTACTGGGGAGTCGGGGGCGTTCCCCGGCGCCGTACCATCAAGGCATGGCCAACGAGACAGAGGTTGCGGCCGGCGTGACGGAGGAGTCCGTACGCAAGGCCCTGGCGACGGTGCACGACCCGGAGATCAACCGTCCGATCACCGAGATCGGGATGGTGAAATCCGTCGAGATCGCCGACGGCGGCGCGGTGCGCGTCGCGGTCTACCTGACCGTCTCCGGCTGCCCGATGCGCGAGACCATCACCAACCGGGTCACCGAGGCCGTCGCCGAGGTGCCCGGGGTGAGCGGCGTCGAGGTGGAACTCGACGTGATGAGCGACGAGCAGCGCAAGGACCTCTCCCAGCTGCTGCGCGGCGGCGCCCCCGAGCGCGAGATCGCCTTCGCCAAGCCCGGCACGCTGACCCGGGTGTACGCGGTCGCCTCCGGCAAGGGCGGGGTCGGCAAGTCCTCGGTGACGGTCAACCTGGCCGCCGCGATGGCCGCCGACGGCCTGAAGGTCGGCGTGGTCGACGCCGACATCTACGGCCACAGCATCCCGCGGATGCTGGGCGTCGAGGGCCGGCCCACCCAGGTCCAGGACATGATCATGCCGCCGTCCGCGAACGGCGTGAAGGTGATCTCGATCGGCATGTTCACCCCGGGCAACGCGCCCGTGGTGTGGCGCGGCCCGATGCTGCACCGCGCGCTGCAGCAGTTCCTGGCCGACGTCTACTGGGGTGACCTGGACGTCCTGCTGCTCGACCTGCCGCCGGGCACCGGCGACATCGCCATCTCGGTCGCCCAGCTGGTCCCGAACGCCGAGATCCTGATCGTCACCACCCCGCAGATGGCCGCCGCCGAGGTGGCCGAGCGGGCCGGCACCATCGCGCTGCAGACCCACCAGAAGATCGTCGGCGTGATCGAGAACATGTCGGGCATGCCCTGCCCGCACTGCGACGAGATGATCGACGTCTTCGGCACCGGCGGCGGCCAGACCGTGGCCGACGCCCTGACCCGCTCGGTCGGCGCCACCGTCCCGGTGCTCGGCTCGATCCCGATCGACGTCCGCCTGCGCGAGGGCGGCGACGACGGCCGCCCGGTCGTCCTGGCCGACCCGCAGTCCCCCGCCGCGGCCGCCCTGCGCACCGTCGCGGGCAAGCTCGGCGGCCGCCAGCGCGGCCTGTCGGGGCTGTCGCTCGGGCTCACCCCGAAGAACAAGTTCTAGGCCGCGCCAGCCGCCCGCAACGGCCCCGGGAGCACTCCTCCCGGGGCCGTTCCGCGTCCGGGGACCGGTGACGGCGCGGTGCGCCTCCGTCCGGGAAAGGCGCCGGGCGACGAGCGCCTCGATCGGCCCGCGACGGGCCCGACCGCGGCGACGGGCGGAGTGTGGGGCGGGGTGAGGGCGGCCGGGCGTGCGCACGGCCGTACGGGCTCCGTCCGTCGACCGCCCGCGTGCGGCTCCGTGCGGTCGGGCCCGGCCGATCCTGCCGCCGGCCGACCCGCCGGTCCGCCGGCCCGGACGCGGCCCCGCAGGGGCGGACCGGGTGGTGCCGCGCCCGCCCCGGGCCCTGGCCGGCCGTCAGCGGCCGTGGTAGGCCGCGAGGTCGGGGACGGCGCCGAAGCCGACGCCGTAGGCGCTGACGCCGCGGCCGTAGGCGCCGAGCAGGACGCCCGGGGCCTCGCCGGCCAGCACCCAGCCGTACTCGGACTCGCGGTAGCGGAAGGGCTGCGGCAGGCCGCTCACCGGGAGGGTCAGCGAGGACCAGCCGGGGCCGTCCAGGTCGTCGGCGAGGTCCCAGGCGAGGTTGGACTGCTGGTCGAGCCAGTCCTGGCGCAGACCGCGGTCGAGCTGGCCGGGCCAGGTCGCGGCCAGCAGCCCGGAGCCCGCCAGCCAGGCCGCGGACGAGGCCGAGGTGGCCTCCAGCGTCCCGGTGTTGTCCGCGCTGCGGCGCCCGGGTCTGCGGGCCACCGTCACCACCACCGCGAACCGGCGGGAGTCCCGGGCCTCGGGCTGCTTGGCCGGCTCGTCGCCGTGGCCGAGCGACCCGTAGTCCGCGCCGCCCTCGGCCTGCCCGCCCCGGGCCCCGCCCGGGCCCGCGCCGACCTGGCCGAGCCAGCGGCGGCCGGTCCAGCCGTCGTCCAGCCCGTACCAGGGGAAGTCGGCCGCCAGGTACGGCGCCAGCGGGTCCACCGGCGCCGCCGGCACCCTCCTGCCCGTCACCGGGCGCTCCGGCCCGGGGGCACCGGGCACCCCCGCCGGGGCCGTCCCCACCGCACGACTCGTCGCGTCCATCCGGCCGCCTCCTCCACACAGCTGTCCCGTCCCGCGGCGCGCTCCGGATCGGCGCCCCCCGCGGCATTCAGCACAATAGCGGCGGACACGGCTGCGCCCCGCTCAGCCGGGCGGCGGGGCGGGGCGCGATACGTCGGCGGGCGGACCCGGGAGGCTCAGGTGGCGTCCGGGTCGAACGGCGGGCGCTCGCCCGGCGCGGGCGCGGCGGCCTTGGTCAGGTCGGCGGCGGCCGGGGCCGCGGCGGCACCCGCAGCGGCCGCGGCGGGCGCCGCACCGGCGGTCTCGCTGTTCAGCACCGACTTGATGTCCAGCCCGTCCTTGAGCTCCTTGAAGCCCAGCGGGTCCTCGTTGCTCCCGAGCAGCTGCTTGCGCACGAAGGTCTTCGGGTGGAGGTCCTGGAACTCGAAGTCCTGGAACTCCGGGCCCAGCTCGGTGCGGATGTCCTCCTTGGCGCTGTCCGCGAACGAGCGGATCTTGCGCACGAAGCCCATGGTGTCCTGGATCAGCTTCGGGAGCTTGTCCGGCCCGAAGATCACCACGGCCATCACGAGCAGGGTGATGACCTCGAGTGGGCCTATGTCAGTGAACACGTAAGCTCCCCAGCTCCTATGGACGAACCCGATGAGCTCTGCGGACAGCGGACAACGGTCATTACAGCGTAATGGCCACCGGCCGGTCCATGCCCCCACCGCGTGATGAAGCGGTGGTGAAGAGACCACCGGACCACCGGCGGCCCCCGCCGGCCGGGCGTGGGCCGGGAGGGCCCGCCGGGCGCCTCAGCGCAGCAGCTGGTGCGGGTAGCCCACGGGCGTCGCGGCCGGCTGGTACGGGCCCGGCTGCTGCGCCGTACCGGGTGACGGCGAGGAGGCCAGGTGGCGGACCGGGAAGTCCACCGGCAGCTCCGCCGTGACCGGGAGCACCGCGCCGGTGCCGGGACCGCGGACCGGGGTGACGGTGGTGCTCTGCTGGTCGTCACCGGCGCCGGTCACACCGCCGACCCCGCCGACCCCGCCGAGGGTCACGGCGGCGACCGAGAAGGCGCCGGCGGCGGCGAACACGAAGCGCCGGCCGCGCGGCGGGGCGGGCCGGAACACCGGCGCCTCGGCGGCGGCCGCCAGCGGCCGCACGGACGGCAGCGGGCCGCGCCGGGCGGGTGCGAACGGCTGCGGGCCGGGACGCTCGGCCCGCGGGTCCACCCCGGGTATCGGGGCCTGCGCCCCGAGCGCGCCCCCGCCGAACGAGGAGCCTGCGCCGCGGCCGAACGAGCCGCCGGTCAGCCGGCTGCCGCCGAGCGTGCCCGCGGTGGCCTCCGGGGACACCCCGGTGACCCCGCCGCCCGGGCCCTCGCCGGGCTCGTCGTCGGGCAGCGCGGCGACCGCCATCAGCCGGGACATCAGCATCGAGGACGGCGCCGGGGTGACGGTGCGCGTCAGCAGGTGCTTGACCGCGCGGCCCTCGTCCGCCTCGGCCAGGCACTGGGGACAGGTCGCCAGGTGCGCCTGGACCCGCTCGCGGGAGTCGTGGCCGAGCTCGCCGTCCAGGTAGGCGGAGAGCCGGTCGCCGAGATGGTGCTCGTCCGCGGCGGGCTCGGCCGGCCGCACCGGGACGGCGTGCAGCGCGAGCGCCTGGTCCTCACCGCGCCGGCCCAGCTGGAGTCGGCCGGCCCCGCGCCGGGAGCGGCCGGCCTCCGCCGGGCCGCCGCCGCTCACGAGCCCCCCCGGTCACTCTCACCGGCGGGCGCGGCGCCGACCGGCAGCGGCTCCTCGGATCCGCCGCGACGGGCGCGGCCGGGCACGGTGCCGGGCGCGCGGTGCTTGAGGGCGGCCCGCAGGTGCGAGCGGCCGCGGTGGATCCGGCTGCGCACCGTCCCGAGCTTGACGCCCAGGGTGGCGGCGATCTCCTCGTACGACAGGCCCTCGATGTCGCAGAGCACGACGGCGGCCCGGAACTCCGGGGCCAGGGTGTCGAGCGCCTGCTGGACGTCGGCGTCGAAGTGGGTGTCGCTGAAGTGCTGGGCGGGGCTGGGCTCGCGGCTGGGGAGCCGCTCGGCGGCGTCGTCCCCGAGGGCGTCGAAACGGATCCGCTGCCGTCGGCGCACCATGTCCAGGAAGAGGTTGGTGGTGATCCGGTGCAGCCAGCCCTCGAAGGTGCCGGGGGTGTAGGTGGACAGCGAGCGGAAGACCCGGACGAAGACCTCCTGGGTGAGGTCCTCGGCGTCGTGCTGGTTGCCCGTCAGGCGGTAGGCCAGGCGGTAGACCCGGGCGCTGTGCGCCTCGACGATCTCCTCCCAGCTCGGCGGCGTCCAGCCCTGCGCGTCGGGCCCCTCTGCGAAGGTCGCGCGCGTGGCGGCGGCCTCGGCCACCGGGTGGTCGGCTGCGGTCGACGTGTCCAGGGGGGATTGCACAGACTGGTTCATCACGGGCTTCGGCGTACGGGCCGACGAGGTGCCGCGGAAGTGCCGCCGCACAGGGACGTCGCCCTCGGCCACACCTCCTCGGTCGGCTCTTCTGCCCAGCAGGGCCACCACCATATCCACCTCACCCGTCAGATCTGGATAAGAGCAGTCCGCTGCCCGCCTGGCCGGGCAGGCTCCCTGCCCGGGCCGGGTGGTGCGCGGTCGGATCGTCCGCTCCCGTGCTGGGACAACGGCCGGTCGCCGAACGCGGTTCCCGCCCGGCCAGTAGTGTGTGGCGGGAAATGTCGACATCAGGTCGGCATCCGCCGCTCGGGGAGAGGCAGCCATCACCGACTTCGGGCCCGCGCGCGCGGCCCTCGCGGACACCTACGTGGGCGAGGACGCGGTGCTGACCTACGCCCGGGCGCAGTCCGCGCGGCTGGGCATCCGGGCGATCGGGCCGAGCGGCGGGGCCTGTCTGCGGCTGATCGCGGCGGCACTGGACGCCAAGGCGGTGGCCGAGATCGGCACCGGCACCGGGGTCTCCGGCGTCTACCTGCTGCGCGGCATGCGGCCGGACGGCGTGCTGACCACCGTCGACGCCGAGCCGGTGCACCAGCAGTACGCCCGCGAGGCGTACCACGCGGCCGGCTTCGCCTCGAACCGCTCGCGCTTCATCCCCGGCCGGGCGCTGGACGTGCTGCCGCGGCTCGCCGACGGCCAGTACGACCTGGTGTTCTGCGACGGTGAACCGGCCGAGTCCCAGCAGTACCTTGCAGAATCGTTGCGCCTGCTCAGGCCCGGCGGGATGGTCTGCTTCGAGGGGGTCTTCCAGGAGGGCCGGCTGGCCGAACCCGACCAGCACGACCCGCAGACCCACGCGGTCCGCGAACTGGTCCGCGAGGTCCGGGAGAGCGAGCGGCTGCTGCCCGCCCTGCTGCCGGTCAGCGACGGGCTGCTCTGCGCCGTCAAGCGCTGAAGCCCCCGCGGGCTGCCTCCGGGCCTCCCGGGGGCGGGCGGGCGCGGGCCCCAGCGGGCCCGTCCGGGCCTCCCAAGGGCCCCTGGCGGCCCCGGCAGGACAGGCGAAGGGCCCGCGCCCTGACTCGGACACGGGCCCCGCACACAGCTCGGGAGACGAGGGCAGCTCCCGCTAGGTCAGTCGCAGACCTTCTTCAGCGCCTCGCCCAGCTCTTCGGCCTCCGTAGGCGTGAGCTCCACCACGAGGCGTCCGCCGCCTTCCAGCGGAACGCGCATGATGATGCCTCGCCCCTCTTTGGTGACCTCGAGCGGGCCGTCACCCGTCCGCGGCTTCATGGCCGCCATGCTCGTTCCCCTTCCTGCAACCGCGCAGTTTCGTACCGGAAGTCCGTCCACCGCCGGTATCGAACGCATTGATCGGAAGCCATTATCCCGCATGCGGCGCCCCGATGACCAACATCACCCCCGGGACAGGGGCCGACCGGCCCTCCGGGACCGGCCCGGGGGCGGGCCCGGGCCGTACGGGACGGTGTTCGACACGCTGCGCCGGGGTGCGCTACCTCACACTCCCCAGCCCGGCCCGGCCTCCGTCATGCTGGCCTGGCATCCGTAGCAGGACCGCCCCACGACTCCCGGGAGCCCTCAGCCCATGACCGACTCCGTGCTGTACGAACTCTCCGCCGGATTGGCCGTCGTCACCATCAACCGGCCGGACGCGATGAACGCGCTGGACGTGCCCACCAAGATCGCCCTGCGGGACGCGGTGACCGAGGCCGCCGCCGACCCCGCCGTCCGCGCGCTGCTGCTGACCGGCGCCGGCGAGCGGGCGTTCTGCGTCGGCCAGGACCTCAAGGAGCACCTGGGCCTGCTCAAGCTCGCCGAGGAGACCGGCGCGGCGCGGCTGAAGACCGTCTCGGAGCACTACAACCCGCTGGTGCGGGCGCTCGCCGGGATGCGCAAGCCCACGGTGGCGGCGGTCGGCGGGGTCGCGGCGGGCGCCGGCGCCTCGCTCGCGTTCGCCTGCGACTTCCGGATCGTCGCCGACTCGGCCGGCTTCAACACCGCCTTCGCCGGGATCGCGCTGACCGCCGACTCCGGCGCCTCCTGGACGCTGCCCCGGCTGGTCGGGCACGCCCGGGCCACCGAGCTGCTGATGCTGCCGCGGACCGTCAAGGCGGACGAGGCGCTCGCCCTGGGCCTCGCCACCAAGGTCGTCCCGGCCGCCGAACTGGCCGCCACCGCCCGCGAGTTCGCCCAGCAGCTGGCCGAGGGCCCGACCGTCGCGTACGGCGCGATCAAGGCCTCGCTGTCCTACGCCGCCGACCACTCGCTCAGCGAACTGCTCGACAAGGAGGACGAGTTGCAGACCCTGGCCGGGGACAGCGAGGACCACCGGATCGCGGTGCGCGCCTTCCTGGCCAAGGAGAAGCCGGCCTACCTGGGCCGCTGAGGACCGCGGCCGGGCGGCGCCGACCCGGGCCGCCCGCGCCGAACCACCGGGCCGGGCACCGGTCCTGCCGGCGTCCGGCCCTACCGGCGCCCGGTCCGCACGTGGCAGTCGGCCAGGTGGTCGTCGACCAGGCCGCAGGCCTGCATCAGCGCGTACGCGGTGGTCGGCCCGACGAACCGGAAGCCGTTCTTCTTCAGCGCCTTGGCCAGCGCCGTCGACTCCGGGGTCACGGCCGGCACCTCGGCGAGGGTGCGGGGGGCCGGCCGGTCGGGACCGGCGGCGAACTCCCAGATCAGCGGGTCCAGGCCGCCGTCGAGCGCCCGGGCCGCGCGGGCGTTGGCGATGGTCGCCTCGATCTTGGCCCGGTTGCGGATGATCCCCGCGTCCTGCATCAGCCGCTCGGCGTCGGCCGGGGTGAACTCGGCCACCTCGGCGATCCGGAAGCCCGCGAACGCGGCGCGGAAGCCCTCCCGGCGGCGCAGGATCGTGATCCAGGACAGCCCGGACTGGAACGCCTCCAGCGAGATCCGCTCGAACAGCTGGTCCTCGCCGTGCACCGGTCGGCCCCACTCGGTGTCGTGGTAGACCCGGTAGTCGTCGGAGGACTCGCCCCAGCCGCAGCGCAGCAGCCCGTCCGGGCCCTCGACCGCGCCGCTCACCGCTCGCCCGACCGGTCGGCGGGCTGCTCCGGCGCCCCGGTCCCGGCCTCGCCGACCACCTTGGCGAACGCCTCCAGGCCCGGCAGCGGCTCGACCCCGGCCGCCCCCTCCGGGGCCGCCTCGACCGCGCCGCGCAGCACCGCGGCCGCCTCCAGCTCGGCGATCCGGGCGTCCCGGTGCGCGAGCTCGGCGGCGAGCCGGTCGAGCACGTCGTCCACCTCGCCCATCCGGTAGCCGCGCAGCGCCATCGGCAGGCGCAGGGTGTCCACGTCGTGCGGGCCGAGCGGGCGGTCCTGCGGGAGCCGGACGTCCAGCCGGTCGTGCTCGGCGTCCGGCAGCGAGCCGCCACCGCCCAGCGCCACCAGGGCGGCACCGCCGACCACCACGGCCATCGCCACCACGATCACCCAGAACACGAGCTGTCCTCCAGAGTTCACGGCCGGCCCCGACAGAGGTGGGATCATGGTCCCCAGAAGGCCGGGGCCCATCATTGCACCCGGAGAAGCTGCGGAGGAGACACTGGTGGCACTGCGCCTCGGCCCACGGGAGTTCGGCAGCGACGAGCTGGTGATCATGGCGATCGTCAACCGGACCCCGGACTCGTTCTTCGACCGCGGCGCCACCTTCGCGGACGAGGCGGCGTTCGCCGCCGCCGAGCGGGCGATGGCCGAGGGCGCCGCGATCCTCGACATCGGCGGGGTGAAGGCCGGGCCCGGCGAGGAGGTCACGGTCGAGGAGGAGCTGCGGCGCACCGTCCCGTTCGTGGCCGAGCTGCGCCGGCGCCACCCGGACGCCGTGATCAGCGTGGACACCTGGCGGCACGAGGTCGGCGAGGCGGTCTGCGAGGTGGGCGCGGACCTGCTCAACGACGCCTGGGGCGGGGTGGACCCGAAGCTCGCCGAGGTCGCCGCCCGGTACGACGTGGGGCTGGTGTGCACCCACGCCGGCGGTGCCGAGCCGCGCACCCGGCCGCACCGCAAGGGCTACCAGGACGTGATGGCCGACATCCTGGAGGTCACCGTGGGACTGGCCGAGCGGGCCGCCTCGCTCGGGGTGCGGCGGGACGCGCTGGTCATCGACCCGGGCCACGACTTCGGCAAGAACACCCGGCACTCGCTGGAGGCCACCCGGCGGCTGCCGGAGATGGCCGCCACCGGTTTCCCGGTGCTGGTCTCGCTCTCCAACAAGGACTTCGTCGGTGAGACCCTGGACCGCCCGGTGGACCAGCGGCTGATCGGCACTCTGGCCACCACCGCCGTCTCGGCCTGGCTGGGCGCCCAGGTGTACCGGGTGCACCAGGTGGCCGAGACCCGGCAGGTGCTCGACATGGTGGCCTCGATCCGGGGCACCCGGCCCCCGGCGGTCGCCCGCCGGGGCCTGGCGTAGCGGCCGGACCGGACCTACGCGGGGGTCCCGTTGGGGCGGCGGCTCTCCTCGAGGATCTTCAGCACGTCGTCGATCTCGTCGGTGACGTGGAACAGCTCCAGGTCCTGCGGGGAGGCCTTGCCCTGGGCGACCAGGGTGTTCTTCAGCCAGTCCACCAGCCCGCCCCAGTAGGCGGTGCCGAAGAGGATCACCGGGAAGCGGGTGACCTTCTTGGTCTGCACCAGGGTCAGCGCCTCGAACAGCTCGTCCAGCGTGCCGAGCCCGCCCGGCAGCACCACGAAGCCCTGCGAGTACTTCACGAACATCGTCTTGCGGACGAAGAAGTACCGGAAGTTCAGCCCGAGGTCGACGAACTCGTTGAGCCCCTGCTCGAAGGGGAGCTCGATGCCGAGCCCCACGCTGAGCCCGCCGGCGTCCGAGGCGCCGCGGTTGGCGGCCTCCATCGCGCCCGGCCCGCCGCCGGTGATCACCGCGTAGCCGGCCTCGGACAGCGCCCGGCCGATGGCCACGCCGGCCGCGTACTCGGGCGAGTCCACCGCGGTCCGGGCCGAACCGAACACGCTGATCGCGGCCGGGAGTTCGGCCAGCGCGCCGAAGCCCTCGACGAACTCCGAGGTGATCCGCCAGACCCGCCACGGGTCGGTGTGCAGCCAGTCGGTCGGGCCGGTGGTGTCCAGCAGGCGCTGGTCGGTGGTGCTGGTGCCGACCTGGTCCCGGCGCAGCAGGACCGGGCCCTTCTGCTTCTCCGGCCAGGGCTTCTTCCGCTCGGGCGCGCCGAACTCCTCCGGAACGGTCCCGTCGTTGGTGTCATCTCCTGTGGCTGTCATGACGAAACCCTACGCCCGTGATGACGTCTTTTCGGGAAACACCGGAGGGCGTGGAGTGAAACCGACGGCCCCGCGGCCGCGGCCGGCCGGGCTCAGCCGAGCCAGTCCCGCAGCCGCTGCTCGACCTCGGCGATGGCGCTGAGCGAGCAGTGCTCGTCGCGCTTGTGCGCGAGGTTCGGGTCGCCCGGGCCGTAGTTGACCGCCGGGACGCCGAGCGCGCTGAACCGGGCCACGTCCGTCCAGCCGAACTTGGCCCTGGCCCCGCCGCCGACCGCCGCCAGGAAGGCCCGGGCGGCGCTGCGGCCGAGGCCCGGCAGCGCGCCGGGCGCCGAGTCGGTGACGGTCAGCGGGTACCCGTCGAAGACCTCGCGCAGGTGCGCCTCGGCCTCGGCCTCGGACCGGTCCGGCGCGTAGCGGAAGTTGACCGTCACCACGCACTCGTCGGGGATCACGTTGCCGGCCACGCCGCCGTCGATCCGGACCGCGTTGAGGCCCTCGCGGTACTCCAGGCCGTCGATCTCCACGGTGCGCGGCCGGTAGCCGGCGAGCAGGGTGAGTACCCCGGCGGCGTGGTGGATGGCGTTGTCGCCGAGCCAGCTGCGGGCGGCGTGCGCGCGGGTGCCGGTGAGGGTGATCTGGGCCCGCATGGTGCCCTGGCAGCCGCCTTCGACCATCGCGCCGCTGGGCTCCAGCAGGACCGCGAAGTCGGCCGCCAGCCAGTCGGGCCGGGCCGCGGCCAGGTGGCCGAGGCCGTTACGGGAGGCCTCGATCTCCTCGCAGTCGTAGAAGACGAAGGTCAGGTCGCGGTTGGGCGCGGGCAGTGTGGCGGCCAGCCGCAGCTGGACCGCGACGCCGGACTTCATGTCGGAGGTACCGCAGCCGTAGAGCAGGTCGCCGTCCACGTACGAGGGCAGGTTGTCCGCGATCGGCACGGTGTCCAGGTGCCCGGCGAGCAGGACCCGCTCGGCGCGGCCGAGCATGGTGCGGGCGACCACGTTGTTGCCGTACCGGTCGACGGTGAGGTGCGGGAGGGCGCGCAGCGCGGTCTCGACCGCGTCGGCGAGCGGCTGCTCGTCGCCGCTGACGGAGGGGAAGTCGACCAGCTGCGCGGTCAGGGCGCCGCCGTCGAGGCTCAGGTCGAGGGGTGTGTGCGGGCTGCTCATGGTCGCCCAGCCTATCGGTGCGCCCGGCCGCCGCCCGGCCGGACGCAGGTCGGGGGCGTCGGCGGGCAACCGGATCGCGGCGCCGGGACGTCCGACTGGGTACGGTGTGCGGGCGTGTTCGGAGAAAAGGAGCTGAGGTGTCCGAGGAGACGAACGGCGGGACGGCCGGCTCCCGAGCGGCCGGGCGGCGCCGTCGGCCGCTGCGGCGGATGCTGACCGGGCTGGTGGCCCTGCTGGTGGTCGCCGGCCTGGTGGTCTACCTCAACCGGGACAAGCTGATCGCGCCGCCGGAGGGCTGCAAGATCGACACGGCGGCGGGCTCCGGCACGCTCGACCTCACCCAGGCCTCCAACGCCGCGACCATCGCCGCGGTGGCGCTCTCCCGCGGGCTGCCCGAGCGGGCGGTGACCATCGCGCTGGCCACCGCGATGCAGGAGTCCAAGATCCACAATCTGGAGGGCGGCGACCGGGACTCGCTCGGGCTGTTCCAGCAGCGCCCCTCCCAGGGGTGGGGCACCGCGGAGCAGATCAAGGACCCGGTCTACGCCACCAACAAGTTCCTGGACAGCCTGGTGAAGGTGCCCGGTTACGCCCGGCTGCCGCTCACCGACGCGGCCCAGCAGGTGCAGAAGAGCGGCTACCCGCAGGCGTACGCCAAGCACGAGACCAACGCGACGCTGGTCTCCGCCGCGCTCACCGGCCGCGAACCGGCCGCCCTGACCTGCGTGGTGCACGAGCTCTCGGTGCCCTCGCCCGCCGCCCCGGAGACGGCCGCGGGCGCGGCGCCCGCGGGCACGGCGCCCGCGGGTGCGGGGGCCGCGGGTACGGGGGCCTCGGGTACGGCCGCTCCGGCGGGCTCCGCCGCGCCCGCCGGCCCGCAGCAGCCCGTGACGCTGGGCGACCGGGTGCGCCGCGAGTTCGGCAAGGCCGTGGTGGTGGCGTCCGCGCCGAAGGCCGCGAAGGATCCGCGCGAGGTGTTCGCGCTCACCCCGCAGCCGACCGCGACGGCCGACCCGGGTCCGGGTGCGCAGCGGCAGGCCGGCTGGGCGGTGGCGCAGTGGGCGGTGGCGCAGGCGCAGGACCTGGGGATCGGCAGCGTGCGCTTCGACGGCAAGGTCTGGAAGGTGGACCGGCCGACGGACGGCTGGAAGCCGCAGGCGGACGCCGCGGGCACCGACCGGGTGCTGATCACGCTCGGCGCCCCGGCGAAGAAGTAGCGGCCCGCCGGGCCCTCCCGCCCCGTACCGGCCCGCCCGGACACGAAGCACCCGCGCCCCGGCCGGGGCCGGCCCTCGGGCCGTGCCGGCCGGGGCGTCCTTGCGTGCCGCCCGGGGTGTTGACGGACTGGTGAGCGGGTTACCGCCGGGCGGGTGATTGATGTCAATCCGGGGTTGCCGCCGGCGGTGGCCGGCGGCCTGCTTCCCGGGGGTGGGGGCGGTCCCGCGGCAGGCCTGTCACGGCAAGCGGAGTGACGATTCTTCAGGCCCGCCCCACCGGGCGAGATGTCCGGTATGCCAGAAAGAGGATCGTCCGATGTTGAGCAACCCTTTACCTTGACCGGCCGAAACCTTCTCGCTCCTCTAGCGGTAATCACGTCGTCCGCCCGACGGGACACCCGTCCTCGGGGGTACGCCGGGCATCCTCACCCCTTAGGAGCACCATGTCTCACCCCCTCAAGCGCCGGATCGCCCAGGCCGCGCTGCTCGTCGCAGCAGCCGGTGCGGCACCCATGGCCGTGGCCCAGGCCGCGTCCGCCGCCGACCTGGTGCCGCCGACCGACCTGGGGGCCGGCCTGACGTCCACGCTCGAGGACGCGCCCAGCTCGTCCTCGACGGTGCAGGACGCGGCCCACGAGTTCGGCCAGGTCGCCGGGGCGACCGGCGCCGAGACCGTCTCCACCGGGGTTCCGCTGGCGGCCGACGCGGCCGGCCGGACCCTCGCGCACGCCCTCCCGGACACCAACCAGTCGCTCGGCAAGGTGACCTCCCCGGCCGGCAAGACCGCCGCCGCGGCCGGCACCCTGTCCAAGCTGGCCGCCGTGGCCGGCCCCGCCCTGGTCGAGAAGGTCGGCCCCGCGGTCACCGACAAGGTCGCCCCGGCGGTCACCGACAAGGTGGTCCCGGCCACCACCCGCAGCGCCTCCGCCGCGAGCTCCCCGCTCGGCGCCGCCTCCGGCCTGCTGCCCGCCGGCGCCCTGCCCACCAGCGGCCTGCCCGGCACCGACGCCGTCACCGGCCTGACCCACGCCGTCCCCGGCGCCGACTCGCTGACCTCGCTGGGCCACCCGGCCGCCGAGAACCGGCTGGGCGGCGTCCCCTCCCTGGGCTCCGGCAACCCGCTGGAGGGCCTGACCAACGGCGGTCTGACCAACGGCGGCCTGACCGGCCTCGGCCCGGTCACCGGCCTGCTCGGCGGTCTCGGCGGCGGCGGCCTGGGCCACTGACCCCGCCCGCCGGACAGCGGGGAGGGGGGGGGGGGAACCCAGGGGGGGGCATCCCCCCCCCCCCTTTCATTTCCC
>NZ_JBXQQB010000021.1:27737-155454 GCF_057220535.1 Kitasatospora sp. NEAU-CNBT7
TCGCCCCCCCCCGCAGGAGGGCGCGAGGGGCTGGGCCCCACCCGGTGTGCGGCCCGCCCCTTCGCGCTGTCCGGTCGCCGGTGCCGCCTCAGGCGGTCAGCCGCTCCACCGCCGCGGCCACCCGCTCGTCGGTGGCGGTGAACGCCACCCGCACGAAGCGGTCCCCGGCCGGGCCGTAGAAGTCGCCGGGCGCCACCAGGATGCCGAGCGCCGCCAGCTCGGCGACGCTCTCCCAGCACGGCCGGTCCTGGGTCGCCCACAGGTACAGGCTCGCCTCGGAGTGCTCGATCCGGAAGCCGTACGCCTCCAGCGCGGCCCGCAGCGCGGAGCGCCGGGCCGCGTACCGGGCCCGCTGCTCGGCCACGTGCGCGTCGTCCGCCAGCGCGGCGATAGTGGCCGCCTGCACCGGGGCCGGCACGATCATGCCGCCGTGCTTGCGGATCTCCAGCAGCTCCTTGACCACCACCGGGTCGCCGGCCACGAAGGAGGCCCGGTAGCCGGCCAGGTTGGACCGCTTGGACAGCGAGTGGACCGCCAGCAGGCCCTCGTGGTCGCCGCCGCACACCTCGGGGTGCAGCACCGACACCGGCTCCGCCTCCCAGCCGAGCTCCAGGTAGCACTCGTCGCTGACCAGCAGCACCCGGTGCTCCCGCGCCCACGCGACGGCGCGGCGCAGCTCGGCGGCGGGCAGCACCCGGCCGGTCGGGTTGGACGGCGAGTTCAGCCACAGCAGCCGGACCCTGGCCGGGTCCAGCTCGTCGACCGACTCGTACGCCACCGGCTCGGCCCCGCAGAGCCGGGCGCCGACCTCGTAGGTCGGGTAGGCCAGCCGCGGGTACGCCACCTGGTCGCCGGGGCCGAGGCCGAGCTGCCCGGGCAGCCAGGCCACCAGCTCCTTGGAGCCGATGGTCGGCAGGACCGCCTGCGGGCCGACGGCGGCGCCCAGCCGGCGGCCGAGCCAGCCGGCGATCGCCTCGCGCAGCTCCAGCGGGCCCCACACGGTCGGGTAGCCGGGCGTGTCCGTGCTGGCGGCCAGCGCCTTCTGGATCAGCTCGGGGACCGGGTCCACCGGGGTGCCCACGGAGAAGTCGCACAGGCCGCCGGGGTGGGCGAGCGCCGTCTGCTTGTACGGCTCCAGCCGGTCCCAGGGGAAGACCGGCAGCAGGTCGGACACGCGGCGCGCCGCCCCCGGGTGGCCCGGGAGCGGCGCGCGCTTGCTGTTCTCGATGCTCACAGCTGTGCTGCCACCGATCAGTGCTCGGCGTTCTGCGGCGGCAGAGCGGCGATGAACGGGTGGTCGGAGTCGATCACACCGAGCTTCGAGGCCCCGCCCGGCGAGCCGAGGTCGTCGAAGAACTCGACGTTGGCCTTGTAGTAGTCCTTCCACTCCTCCGGAGTGTCGTCCTCGTAGAAGATCGCCTCGACCGGGCAGACCGGCTCGCACGCACCACAGTCGACACACTCATCCGGGTGGATGTAGAGAGAGCGCTTGCCCTCGTAGATGCAGTCAACCGGGCACTCTTCGATGCACGCCTTGTCCTTGACGTCGACACAAGGCTGCGCGATGACGTAGGTCACGCTGTCGTTCCTCCTCGGAAGGGCTGCCGCCCTACTGTTTACTCGGTCGCGCGGGTGAGCGCGGCGTCGTCGATGCCCGCACCTAGTATCGCGGGTCAGAGACCACAAATGCACAGGAGGTGCCCCTGATGACAGGTGGAATCCCGGCCACGGACCGTCCGGAGGTCCGGATAGACCGTTCTGACGTGGGCCGACGGGTGTCCGTCCGCCGTCTGTCGGAGCCGGTCGGCGGCCGTCCGGTGTTCCGCGATGTGATCGGGGTGCTCGAATCCTGGAACGATCATGGACTGACCGTGGTTCCGCGCAGCGGCGCCCCGGTGGGCTTCCCGGAGGACCTGCTGGTCGCGGGGAAGACCGTGCCGCCGTTCCCGGCCCGCCGGACCCCGCTGCCCGAGGCGACACCCGTCGAGCTGCAGCGGATCGCGGCGGCCGGCTGGCCCGCCGTCGAGCAGGAGGCGCTCGGGGAGTGGACGCTGCGGGCGTCGGCCGGGTTCACCCGCCGGGCCAACTCGGTGCAGGCGCTCGGCGACCCGGGGCTGCCGCTGCCGGACGCCCTGGAGCGGGTGGCCGCCTGGTACGCCGACCGCGGCCTGCCCGCGTACGTCGAGGTGGTCGACCCCGGATCGCCGCCCGGGCTGGCGGCCGAACTCGGCCGTACGGGCGCGGCGCTGGCGGCCACCGAGGTCCGGGTCGCGCCGCTCGGTGAACTGGCCCGGCTCGCCCGCGAGCCGCAGGCCGTCCGGCTGGCGCGGACCGCCGATTCCGGCTGGATGTCGCTCTACCGGCGGGTGACGGCCGACCCCGCGGTGGAACGCGCCGCCCGGCAGGTGATCCACGGCGGGCCCTCGGTCTGGTTCGCCACCGTCCCGGGCGCCGGGCCGGACGCGCCGCCGCTCGCCATCGGGCGGCTCGCCGTGGACGGCGAGTGGGCCTGCTTCAGCGCGATCGAGGTCGCGCCCGGGGCCCGCCGGCGCGGGCTGGCGACCACGGTGACCGGCGTGCTCGCCGCCCGGGCCGCCGAGGAGGGCGCGCGCGGCGGCTACCTCCAGGTCGAGGCCGACAACCACGGCGCCCTGGCGCTCTACGACCGGCTGGGCTTCGCGACCAGTCACACTTACCACTACGCCCGCCTCTCCCCGCGGTAGCGCCGCCGAGATCCGCCCCGACCATCCCGTACCGACGAAGGCTGCTGTGACCGAGCAGAGCAGATCCCGCTTCCGCGCCGCGGCCAGGGCCGAGCACCCCGACCCGGTGCTGCTCTGCCTGCTGGCCGCCGCCGAGCACACCCTGGGCGACCTCGGCCGCCCCGACGGACCCGAGGAGCCGCCGACCCTGGACGAGCTGCTCTCGGCCTGCCACGCGGCGCTCGACCGGCACGCCGCGGCGATCCGCCGCGCCGTCGCCGAGCGCTGCCCCGGCGGGCCGGAGGAGACCGCGGCGCTGCTGGCCGCCGTCCTCGGCGGGCGCGAGCGCTTCCACGGGCGGCAGGCGGACTACCGGCGGCTGGAGTCCTCGCTGCTGCCGGACGTGCTGCGGCGCCGGCGCGGACTGCCGATCATGCTGTCGCTGGTCTGGACGGCGGTCGCCGACCGGGCCGGCCTCACCGTCCACGGGATCGCCCTGCCGGGGCACTTCATCGTCGCGGTGGGCGGTCCGGCGGGCGGCGACGACTTCGTGCTGGCCGACCCGTTCCACGGCGGGCGGCTGCTCGACCTGGCGGACGCGGCCAAGCTGGTGCACGCCACCGGCCAGCGGTTCAGCACCGAACTGCTCACCCCGGCCCAGCCGTTGGACGTGGTGCTGCGGGTGCTCGGGAACATCCGCAGCTGGGCGGCGGAGCGTCCCGAGCACGCCCGCACCCAGCTGTGGGCCACCGAGCTCGCCCTGCTGCTCCCCCGGCACCCGGCCCAGCTGCGCCTGGAGCGCGCCGAACTCCTGGTCCGCACCGGCGACTTCCTGGCCGGCGCGGGTGAGATGGACGCCTACGCGCAGATCCTGGACGCCTTCGACCCGGACGCCGCCGCCCGGGCCCGCCAGGAGGCCAGGTCGGCCCGGCACCGGCTCAACTGACCTGCGGGGGAAGGGCGTCCGGACCGGCGGGGACGGTCAGAGCCAGCCCTTCTCGCGGGCGACCCGGACCGCCTCGGCCCGGTTGCGGGCGGCGGTCTTCTGGATCGCCATCGACAGGTAGTTGCGCACGGTGCCCTCCGACAGGTGCAGCCGCCTGGCGATGTCCGCGTTGACCGAGCCGTCGGCGGCCGCCGCCAGGACGTCGCGCTCGCGCCCGGTCAGCGGGTTGGCGCCCTCGGCCAGCGCGGCCGCGGCCAGCGTCGGGTCGATCACCCGCTCGCCGCGCAGCACCCGGCGGATCGCCTCGGCCAGTTCGGCCGCGGGCGCGTCCTTGACCAGGAAGGCGTCCGCGCCGGACTCCATCGCGCGGCGCAGATAGCCGGGCCGGCCGAAGGTGGTGGCGATCACGATCCTGGTGGCGGGCCGCTGCCGGCGCAGCTCGGCGGCGGCCTCGATGCCGGTCATCCCGGGCATCTCGATGTCGAGCACGGCCACCTCGACCTCGTGCGCGACGGCCGCGGCCACCACCTCGTCGCCGCGGGACACCTGGGCGACCACGTCGATGTCGCCCTCGAGCCCGAGCAGCGCGGCGAGCGCCTCCCGGACCATCCCCTGATCCTCCGCCAGCAGAACTCTGATCATCTCGGCAGACTATCGGCCGTGCCCGCCGCCACGGCGCGCAACGGCACCAGCGCCCGCAGCCGGAATCCCCTGCCCCGCTCCCCGGCGCCGCTCTCCAGCCGGCCGCCGACCAGCTGCAGCCGCTCGCCGAGCCCCGAAAGCCCGTTCCCGGGACCGGACTTGCCGGGCCCGCGGCCGTCGTCGGTGATCTCCAGGACGACGAAGTGCTCGCCGTCCCCCTCCCACACCTCGTCCAGCGTCACGGTGCAGCGGCTCGCCCCGGCGCCGTGCCGGACGATGTTGGTCACCGACTCGCGCAGCGCCCAGGCCAGCGCCCCCGCCTCCTCGGCGCCCAGCGCCGGATGGCCCTCGGCCACCGCCGGGGCCGCCTCCAGGGCGATCTGCGAGGTCGCCAGCGCCGTCCGGGCGGCGGCCAGTTCGACCGCCAGGGTGGGCCGCCGGAAACCGCTGACCGCCTCCCGGACGTCGATCAGCGACTGCCGGGCGACCTTCTCGATGTCGGCGACCTGGGTCCGCGCCTCCTCCTGCTTGTCCTGGTCCATGAACCGGCCCGCCAGCTCGCTCTTGATGGTGATCAGCGAGAGCGAGTGCCCGAGCAGGTCGTGCAGGTCGCGGGCGAGCCGCAGCCGCTCCTCGGAGGCCGCCAGGTGGGCCACGGTCGCCCGGGCCTCGCGCAGCTCCTTCATGGTGGACACCAGCCGCTGCAGGCCGGTCATCGCCAGTCCGCTGAGGAAGCAGGGCAGCAGGATCGCGAACAGGGTGTCGCCGTCGGCGTGCGTCAGCAGCGCGATCACCAGCGCCAGCAGGGTCACCCCGACCACCCCGCGCAGCGCCAGCGGGGTCGGCAGCACGATCGCCACGCACACCGAGGCGTACGTGAACAGGGTCAGCCACGCCTGGCCCAGCGTGAACGAGGTCACCACCGCGAGCACCAGCATCGCGGCGACCACCACGTACTTGCCGGTCCACTCGTCGGGCTTGGTGGTGCGGATCGCCACCAGCGCCAGGTACGAGCCGACGAAGCCCGCCAGCGCCACCGAACCGGCCACCACGGCCGCGGTGCCGTGGCCGCCCCGGACGAGGTCCTGGACCGGGTAGGCCAGGTAGACCATCCACAGCGACATCCAGCTGAGCTTGACCACCAGCTGGCGCCGGCTGTCCACCGGCGCCCCGGGCATGGTCGCGAACGCACCGCCGCCCCGCCCCTCCTCCCCGTGCTCGACGGGACGGTGGGACGGGAGCGGCTTCGGCATGGTGGCCATCATGCCGCCTTGGTGTCCCTGCGGTACAGGACGGCCGCGGCGGCCACGAACACCACCAGGAACCCGGCCAGGCCCGCCACCGCCGCGGTGTCCAGCGTCTGCCCGGGCCGGGTGAAGCCGGCCAGCTGGTTGTACAGGTACACCGGGTTGAACCGGGCGAAGGCCTTCAGCGAGTCGGAGACCGGGAACCAGGTGCCGCCGAACAGCGCCATCAGCATGTAGACGATCATCACCGCCGGCTGCACGGCGTCCGGCTCGGCCGCGTACCCGAGCGCCACGCCCAGCGCCGCGAAGACGAAGCTGCCCAACCACAGCGCCAGCGCCAGCCCCAGCCACTGGGCGGCCGGCAGCCGGACGCCCTCGACCGCGCCGATCGCGAAGACCACCGCGATGGCCGGCAGCGTGGTCACCGCACAGGCCGCGATCTTGCCCAGGGTGTACGCCCGCCCGGGCAGCGCGGTCAGCCGCAGCTGGCGGACCCAGCCGCTCTTGCGCTCCAGCGAGATCCGCTGGGCGGAGCCGGTGAGCACCGCACCGACCGCACCGAAGGTGGCCATCGAGACCATGAAGTACGACTTCGCCGGAACCCCGCCCGCCACCGTGCCGCCGCTGTAGGCGCTGATGAAGAAGACGTACAGCAGCGCCGGGTAGAGCAGCGTGAACATCAGGTACCGCTTGTTGCGCAGGGTGCGCAGGATCTCCAGCCGGATCAGGGTGGTCATCGCGCGTTCTCCTTCGCGGACTGGCTGCGCCCGGCGGCGTCCTGCTCGCCGGTGACGGCGGCTTCGTGCTCGCCGGTGATGGTCAGGAAGGCCTGCTCCAGGCCCAGGCCGGTGACCTCCAGGCCGCGCGGGTACAGCCCCGCCCGGTAGAGGGCGGCGACGTCCGCGTCCGCGTCGGTGGAGCGGATCCGCACCGTCCGCACGCCGTCCGGCCGGCCGGTCACGTCCAGGCCCACGGTGCCCGGCAGCGAACGCAGCAGCCGCTCCTCGACCGGGCCGTCCGAGGGGTGCAGCTCGAACGCGATCCGGCGGGCGCCCGCCTTGGCCTTGATCTCGGCGGAGGTGCCGTCGGCGATCAGCCGCCCCTTGTGCAGCACCAGCACCCGGTCGGCGATGGAGTCCGCCTCCTCCAGGTAGTGGGTGGCGAACAGCACCGTGCGCCCGGCGTCGGCCTGGGCCCGCATGGTGGCCCAGAAGGCCTGCCGCACCGAGACGTCCATCCCGGTGGTGGGCTCGTCCAGCACGATCAGGTCGTTGGCCCCGGCCACCGCCAGCGCGAACCGGACCCGCTGCTCCTGCCCGCCGGAGAGCCGGTCGACCCGGCGCCCGGCCAGCTCGGTGATGCCCGCATCGGCCAGCACCTGCTCCGGGCGGTGGCCGCGCGGGTGGATCGCGCAGGCGAAGGCCACCAGCTCGGCGACCTTGACGTCGTTCATCAGCCCGCCGCTCTGCAGCATCGCGCCGACCCGGCCGGCCTCGATCGCGGCCCGCGGCGGACCGCCGAACAGCTCGACGCTGCCCCGGTCGGGCTCGCGCAGCCCGAGCAGCAGGTCGAGGCTGCTGGACTTGCCCGCCCCGTTCGGGCCGAGCAGCGCGACCGTCTCGCCGGGCCGCAGCACCAGGTCGAGCCCGCTGACCGCGTCGACCTTGCCGTAGCTCTTGCTGACGCCCCGGAAGGCCGCCACCTCGTCCGTGCCTGTCCTCGTCCTCATCCCACCCGCGTCCTCTCCACCGTGCTTGCGACCACTCCAGGGTCCCCGGCGGGGCGGGTGGCCCGGCAGTGTCCGCGCTCGTGCGTGCGGCATGACGGATGTCATGGGTACGGCCGGGACCCGCGCGGGTCCCGGCCGTGGGAGGGCGGCGGCCGGTCAGCCGGCCAGCGCGCGCCGGAGGAAGTCCACCTGGAGCAGCAGCAGGTTCTCGGCGACCTGCTCCTGCGGCGTCATGTGGGTGACCCCCGACAGCGGCAGCACGGTGTGCTGGCGCCCGGCGGCCAGCAGCGCCGAGGAGAGCCGCAGGGTGTGCGCGGCGACCACGTTGTCGTCGGCCAGGCCGTGCACGATCATCAGCGGGCGCTCCAGCTTCGCCGCGTCCTCGATCAGCGAGTTGGACCGGTACACCTCGGGCCGCTCGCCGGGGTGGCCGAGGTAGCGCTCGGTGTAGTGGGTGTCGTACAGCTCCCAGTCCGTCACCGGCGCGCCCGAGACGGCCGCGTGGAAGACGTCGGGGCGGCGCAGCACCGCGAGCGCCGCCAGGTAGCCGCCGTAGGACCAGCCGCGGATCGCCACCCGCCCGAGGTCGAGCGGGAACTCCCCGGCCAGCGCCCGCAGGGCGTCCACCTGGTCGTCCAGGGTGACCGTGGCGACGTCGAAGGCGATCGCCTTCTCCCAGGCCGGGCTGCGTCCGGGGGTGCCGCGCCCGTCGGCGACCACCACGGCGAAGCCCTGGTCGGCGAACCACTGCGAGGTGAGGTGCGGGTTGTGCGCGCGGACCACCCGCTGGCCGTGCGGGCCGCCGTACGGGTCCATCAGGACCGGCAGCGGCCCGTCGCGTCCGGCGTCGTAGCCGGTGGGCAGGAAGACCGCCGCCGGGATCCGCCGCTCGCCGGCGAAGCGGAACAGCGGCCGCGCGGTGAGCAGCGGGGTCTCGGCGTACGAGGCGACGGTGGCGAGCTCGGTGTCGCCGCGCAGCACCCGGACGGTGGTGCCGGGGCGCTCGGTGGAGGCGGTGGCGAGCACGGTCACGCCGCCGGCGTGCACGGCGCTGGCCGCGCCGTCGGCGCCCGCCACCAGCGGGTGCACGCCGTCGGCGCCGGCCCGGAACAGGCCCTGCCAGCCGGGCGGCAGCTCCTGGTCGGCGGCCCCGGCCGAGGCGCTGAACAGCACCGCCTCCCCGGTGACCGAGACGACCGAGCGCAGGTGCAGCGCGGCGTCGGTGACCGGCTTGTCGCCGACCAGCAGGGCCCGCACGCCGTCCTGGTCGGCGATCCGCACCAGCCGGCCGTCCGAGGTCCAGGCGGGGACGCCGGGGAACAGGTCGAGCCAGACCTCGTCCTGCTCGGCGACCAGCAGTTCGGTGGCGCCGGTGGCGGGGTCCACCGTGCGGATCTGCTGGCTGCGCTGGTCCCGGGCCTGGACCAGGAGCAGCGGCGGGCCGCCGGCCGACCAGTGCACCCGGGCGAGGTAGGGGAAGGCCTCGCGGTCCCAGCCCACCTCGGTGCGGGTGCCGTCCAGGCCGAGCAGCCAGAGGGTGACCTCGGCGTTGGCGGTGCCGGCGGCGGGGTACGCGACCTCGGCGGGGGTGCTGGCGGGGTTGGCCGGGTCGGCGATCCACCAGCGCTGGACGGGCGCGTCGTCGGCCCGGGCGACCAGCAGCCGGTCGCTGCCCGGGGACCACCAGAAGCCGCGGTCGCGGTCCATCTCCTCCTGCGCGATGAACTCGGCCTGGCCCCAGGTCACCCCGGGCCGCTCGGGGGTGGCCAGCGCCCGGTCGCCGCTGCCGTCGGTCCGGGTGACCCGCAGCTCGCCGGCGGTGTTGGCGTACGCGACGTGGCTGCCGTCCGGTGCGGGGCGGGGGTCGAGCAGCGGGCCCGCGGCGGGCAGTTCGCGGGTGGTGCCGGCCGCCAGGTCGGCGGCGAACAGCCGTCCGGAGAGCGCGAAGGCGGCGAGCGCGGCGGCGCCGTCCAGGGCGTAGCCGACGATCCCGGCCGAGCCCTCGCGGCTGCGCTCGCGGCGGGCCTTCTCGGCGGCCGAGAGGTGCTCCTCGCCGCCGCCGAGCAGCGCGGCCGGGTCGGCCGCCACCCGCTCCTCGCCGGTGGCGGTGTCCAGCGTCCAGAGCAGGTTGGCCCGGCCGGAGCCGGGGCCGGACCGGAGGAAGGCGACCCGGGAACCGTCGGGCGCGACGGTGAAGGAGCGGGGCGCGCCGACGGTGTAGCGCAGGGTGCGCGCGTACTGCCGGGGGAAGGTGTCCGCGGGGTTCTCGGTGGTCATGGCACCAGACCCTATGCGGTACGGCCCCGGTGATCACTCGTTCGGAGCAGCGCGGCGAAACCTCGGCGGGAGGGCGCCCGGCCCCGGTACCACCGGGCCCAGCGCCCCGCCCGGGCGGCTCCGCCACACCCGGCGCGCCTCACGGAGCGTGATGCGGCGCTCACCGATCGGGTATGAGTTGTCCCATCGGCCCGGAGCCGGAACGTCCCGTTCCTCCCGGCACCGGGCCGGAGGCAAGTCCCGCAGGTCCCGACCGCCGCCCCGCCCGCGGGCGGCGCACCCGAGAAGGGGTGTGAGCCGCAATGGCTTTGTCCATCTCCGCCGCCGTCCTGATGCTCGTCATCGTCTGGCTGCTGATCCGCCGGTCCGGTCTGAAGCTCGCGCACGCGATCATCTGCTCGCTGCTCGGCTTCTACCTCGCGTCCAGCTCGATCGCGCCGTCGATCCAGCAGGTGACCAGCAACGTCGCAGGGATGATCAATGACCTGAAACTCTGACCCCGCCCCGCTCGATAGGCTGCCGGGCATGACCGCTGCCGACGACCAGCCGCTCCGGCGCCTGCTGCTGGTGCACGCCCACCCCGACGACGAGTCGATCGTCTCGGGTGCCACCATGGCGCGCTACGCCGCCGAGGGTGCCCGCGTCACGCTGGTGACCTGCACCCTCGGCGAGGGCGGTGAGGTGATCGGGCCCGAGCTGGCCCACCTCACCGCCGACCGGGACGACGCCCTCGGCGAGTACCGGATCGGGGAGCTGGCCGCGGCGATGGCCGAGCTCGGCGTCGCCGACTTCCGCTTCCTCGGCGGCCCGGGCCGCTACCGCGACTCCGGGATGATGGGGGTCGCCGAGAACGACGTCCCCGGCTGCTTCTGGCGGGCCGACGTCGACGAGGCCGCCGGCCGGCTGGCCGCGGTGGTCCGCGAGGTCCGCCCGCAGGTGCTGGTCACCTACGACGAGAACGGCGGCTACGGCCACCCGGACCACATCCAGGCGCACCGGGTCGCGCTGCGCGCCCACGAGCTGGCCGCCGACCCGGGGTTCCGGCCCGAGCTCGGCCCGGCCTGGCGGATCGCCAAGGTGTACTACTGCCGGATGCCGCGCTCGGTGATCGAGCAGGGCCTGTGGGAGACCGCCGCCAAGGCGCCCTTCCCGGGGGTCGCCGAGCCCGGGGACGTCCCGGGTGTGGTGGACGACGCGGTGGTGACCACCGTGCTGGACGGCACGGCGTACGCGGGCGCGAAGGCGGCCGCGATGCGGGCGCACGCCACCCAGATCACCGTCGACGGACCGTTCTTCGCCCTCAGCAACGGCCTCGGCCAGCCGCTGATCGCGACCGAGTACTACCAGCTGGCCCGCGGCGGGTCCGGGCCGGGCCGGCCGGAGACCGACCTGTTCGCCGGTCTCGACCTGGAGGAGCTGCGGTGATCAGGCGTTTCGTACGGGCCCTGCTCGGGAGCCGGGCCGAGCGGCTGGCCGAGCGGCAGCCGCCGCGGGGCGGGCGGATCGCGCTCTACCTGCTGTTCTTCGTGCTGGGCGCGCTGGTGTCGCTGTGCGGAGCATTTGTGCAGGCATTGTGGGCGCCCGCCGGGCTGCTGCTGGCGTTGGCCGGCACGTTCGCGGTCTTCTACGCGGGCCTGCGGGCGACCGGGACGAAGCTGGGCGCGGGCATCCCGCTGGCGGGCTGGTTCGCGGTGCTGCTGGTGCTGATGACTCCCCGCCCGGAGGGGGATCTGGTCATCTCCACGGCGGTGACCTCCTATCTCTACCTGTTCTTCGGCTCGGTCGGCGGTGTGGTCTGCGCGACCCTGCCGACCTCGTCGGGGTACGGCTTCGGGGTGCCCCCGGTGGAGCGGCGACAGCCGGTCAGAACGCCCCGGCCGTAGTCCCATACCGGAGCATTCGGGCGTATCGGGTTCATTCCGATCCAGGTCGCCGGGGATCGCTTCCCAGTAAGGTGGTGCCGCACGGCGGCCCCGGTGGCCTCGGGAGCAGGGCGGAAAGGTACCTTCGAGCTCATTCCCGCGGTGGCCGAGCGCCGCTGCCGCAGCCAACACGTGAAGAAGCTGGTGTCGGAGGGGTCACTCCACTCCATCGCGCGGCGGCAGTCGCCGTTCGGCAGGGCGGACACCCCACAACCCGCAATCGGCGCCCCGGCCCGAGCGCGAACCCGGAGCAGAGCAGCATTGAGCAGCCGCGAATCTGACAGCGCCAACCCGCAGCCCCGTCGGCCGGGCCCGGACGCCTACCCGTCGGGCACCCCGCCGTACGGCGTCGGGGTTCCCGGCGGCTTCGGTGCCGACCAGTTCAGTCCGCCCGGGCGCAACGCCGGCGCGGCCGAGGTCCCGGCCGACGACGACGTGCCGAAGACCGAGACCACGCTGACCACCCGGGTGCGGATCAACATCCCCGGCTCCCGGCCGATCCCGCCGGTCGTGGTGCGCTCGCCGGTGAAGAACGAGGACTCCCCCGCCGAGCCGCCCGCGGGCCCGCCCGGGCCCCGGCACCGCTCCGACGCGGGCGGCTCGCCGGTGCTCGGCGTGATGGACCAGGGCGCCCGGTCCGCGCCCCCGGCGAACCTGCCGCCCGAGTGGCAGGACGGCCCGCAGGCCCCGGCCGCGGCCGCCGCGGCCCCCGCGCCGGCGGCCAACGAGTCCGAGTCGACCGGTGAGTGGTTCAGGCCCCGGCAGAAGGGCCGTCAGGAGCCCGCCGCCCCGGTGCCGGCCGGCGCGGGTGCGCCCGGCCAGGCCGCGGGCCGTCCGCAGTCCGGTGCCGCGCCGGGTGCGCGCCCGGCGCCCGCCCCGGCGCAGGCGCCCGCTCCCCGGCCGACCGGTACCCCGGCCTCGCCGTTCGCCGCCGCCCGGCCGGGCCCCGGCCCGCAGGAGCCCTTCGGCGCCGGCCCGGGCGGGGCCGCGCCCCACGGCAACGACCCCTACGGCAACGACCCGTTCGCCGCCCCCGCGTTCCCGGAGCCCGCGGCACCGGCCGCGCCCGCCGACCCGTTCGCCCCCGCGGACCCGTTCGGCCCGGGCGGTGGCGGCGCCCCCGGCGGCGCCCGGCGGGGGCCGTTCCCCGGACCCGACCAGGGCGGGCCCGGTCCGGCCGGGCAGGGTCGGCCCGCGCAGGGCCGGCCCGGGCAGCCCCAGGGCGGGCAGCCCCGTCCCGGCGCGGAGCACGAGGACACCCAGATCGGTGGTTTCGAGCCGTTCCGGGACGAGCCGCAGACCGCAGGCATACCGGGCCCGCCGGCCGCCGAACGCCCCGGCGCGGCCCGCCCGGCCGACCCGTTCGCCCCGTCCGACCCCTTCGCTCCGACCGACCCGTTCGCGCCGTCGGACCCGTTCGCGACCCAGCGTCCGGGCCTGCTGCCCTCGGACGCCCCGCGCCCCGGTCCGGGCCGGCCGAACCAGGCCCAGCAGCCCCCCGCCCGGCAGAACGGCGCGCAGCCGTACCCCGGCCGGCCGGACGCCGGACTGCCGCAGGACCCCGCGGGCGGCGCCCGCACCGCCGACGGCCAGCAGCCGAGCGGCCGCTTCGCCGATGTGCCGTTCGAGCCCGCCAAGCCGTTCCCCGGCTCGCCCCGGGCGGCCTCGCCGGCCGGCGCCCAGCGCCCGCCGGCGCCGGGCGCGGCCCGTCCGCAGCCCGACCCCGAGGCGGGTGGCGCCGCCGAGGCCGCGTCCGAGCAGCCGCCGCCCGCCGCGGCGAAGCCCGCCAAGGCCCGCGGCAAGGGCGGCAAGCTCGTCGTGTACGCGGTGGGCGGTCTGCTGTTCGCCGGCGCCGCGGCCTACGGCACCGGCCTGATGATGAACCAGGCGGACATCCCCGAGGGCACCACCGTGCTCGGCACCGACATCGGCGGCGACACCCGCGACCAGGCGGTGAGCGCCCTGGACGGGGCGATCGGCGCCACCGCGCAGCGGCCGATCCAGCTGAACGTCGGCGGCCAGGCCGTCACCCTGGACCCCGCCAGCGCCGGGCTGAGCTTCGACTCCACCGCGACGGTGGACGCGCTCACCAAGCACAGCTACAACCCGGTCGTGGTGATCGGGTCGCTGGCGGGCGGCAGCAAGGCCGTCGCGCCGGAGGTCAAGGTCGACCGGGCCAAGCTCAAGGCGGCGCTGGACGGCCTGGCCTCGTCCTCCGGGCAGGGGCTGCAGGAGGGCTTCGTCCGCTTCACCGAGGCCGGGCAGACCGAGGTGGTGCCGGGCAAGGCCGGGCAGGCGCTGAACGCCTCCGGCGCGGTGGACCAGGTCGAGCAGGCCTTCCGCAACCGGGCGGCCGGGCAGCCGGACGGCGAGATCAGCCTGGACCTGACGGCCGCTCAGCCGAAGGTCGGTCAGGACGCCCTGCAGGCGGCCGCGGACAGCCTCGGCAAGCAGGTGCTGGCCGGGCAGATCACGGTCTCCGCCGGGGCCAGGAAGTGGGACTTCGGCAAGGTCACCGCGTCGAAGGCGCTGACCCTGGCGCCGGACGACACGGGCAAGATCGTGCCCAAGTGGGACCTGGACAAGCTGAACGCCGCGATGGGCACGGCGTTCGCCAACACCAAGATCCGCAAGAACGGCGCCCTGGTGGCGATCACCCCGCAGGACGTCGCGGACGCGATCACCGCCACGCTCGACAAGACGGGCAAGGACCGGGTCTTCAAGTTCACCGTCTGACCCGACGTCACTTCCCCCGCGAGGGCCGGGACCGAGCCATCGGTCCCGGCCCTCGTGCCTTGGGTGCCATGCTTTTCGAGCACCGACGTCCGGATATCGGACATATGGCTGTGAGTTCAAGCCATTGTTGTGACCGATGGGAACACGAGAGGTTCAATCGTCAATCAAGCCGCTCACCAGCGGTCCTTTGCTGGCGAATCCTCGCCAGTGGCGGTATATAACCGGACATAAGCGCTCAACTGTTGCACGCCAGTGGAACCACACGTTCCGGGGCGGTGCAGACCTGGAAAACCCCTTGTGGCCTGCGGGTCATGCCGAAGAACCCATGGTCAAAACCGGCCCCCACCTCAAGGATTGGATCCGGCGTTACCAATCTTTGATCCAGCGCCGGTCGACAAGTCTTCACCAGGTCAGCAAGATGTGGCAGCGAGCCGTTCCACAGCGGCGACCGACTTTCTGACCAAACGTCCGACATTCGAGACGCCCCAAGGCACTCTGTGCAGAGGCCGCCATCCTCACGGATCGCGCAGACGGGGGCCTTGTTCCGTCGGTGAGCGCGGGTCCGCACGAGGGAGAGAACCACCTTGGGTCGCTATATGCTTCGCAAGCTGGCCAATTATCTGATTCTGGTCACGCTCGCGGCTTCTCTCTCCTATTTCATCGCGGGGCTCAGCCTGCACCCGCAGGCGAACTACGAGGGCCGCAACCCGCCACTGGCGAAGAGCACCATCAGCAAGACGCTCGACGACGTCAACATGAACCCTGACACCCCCATCGTCAGCCGGTTCGCGACCTGGGCCAACGGCGTCGTCCACGGCGACCTCGGCAAGTCGATCGACGGTTCGCCCGTCAACGACGAGGTCGGCCGCCGGATCGGCGTCTCCACCCGGCTGCTGCTGCTGGCCACCCTGATCGGCTCGGTCGGCGGTGTCGCGCTCGGCACGATCGGCGCGATCAAGCAGTACAAGTTCTTCGACCGGTTCACGACCCTGGCGTCGTTCTTCATCCTGGCGATGCCGGTCTTCGTGCTCGGTCTGTTCCTGAAGCTGCTCACCATGAAGTTCCTGGGCGCGGGCACCATCCACTTCACCGGCGAGACCGACGCGGAGTTCGCCGGCCGGTGGGACTTCGCCGCGCTGGGCAACCGGGCCGAGCACATGCTGCTCCCCGGCCTGACCCTGATCCTCCTTCAGGTCGCCCTGTACAGCCGCTACCAGCGCAGCACCATGCTCGACGTGCTCGGCAGCGACTTCCTGCGCACCGCCCGGGCCAAGGGCCTCAAGCGGCGTGCGGCACTGGTCAAGCACGGTCTGCGGACCGCGATCCTGCCGGTGGTCCCGCTGCTGGTGTTCAACATCGTGCTGCTGTTCATCGGCGCGACCTTCACCGAGAAGACCTTCGGCTGGCACGGCATGGGCGAGCTGCTGATCAACTCGATCACCCGCAACGACGTCAACACCACGTCCGCGGTCGCCCTGTTCACCGCCGGCCTGGTGCTGATCGCCGGCCTGCTGTCCGACCTGCTCTACGCGGCGCTCGATCCCCGGGTCCGGGTGCGCTGACGCACTCCCGTCCCGCCCGAGCACCCGAACACCCGTAGAGGAGAGATCATGAGCGCCAACCAGCCCGCCCCGTCGAACACCTCCGCCGCCGGCGGCGAGGCGGTCGCCGCCCTGGCGACCGCCACGGCCGGCGCCCCGCAGCCCCCGGCCGCCGCCAGGAAGCGGACCAGCCGGGGCAAGCTGACCGCTCGCCGGTTCGCCCGCAACAAGCTGGCCCTGGTCGGCCTGGGCATCCTGGCCCTGCTGTTCCTGGCCGCGTACGTCGGCCCGTCGTTCACCAAGTACGACTACAAGTTCCACGACTACATGGCCTTCAACGCCCCGCCCGGCGGGGACCACTGGTGGGGCACCAACCAGGGCGGCCAGGACCTCTTCGCGCTGACCATGCGCGGTCTGCAGAAGTCCCTGGTGATCGGCCTGCTGGTGGGCGGCATCAGCACCCTGGTGGCGGGCTTCGTCGGCGCCTTCGCCGGCTACTACGGCCGCTGGGTCGACAAGGGCCTGACCTGGTTCGTCGACCTGCTGCTGGTGCTGCCGAGCTTCCTGATCATCGCCGTGCTGTCGCCGATCTTCCGCAACGCCAGCTGGCTGATCTTCGTGGTGCTGCTGGCGGCGTTCAGCTGGATGATCACCGCGCGGGTGGTCCGCAGCATGACGCTGACCCTGAAGGACCGTGAGTTCGTCAAGGCCGCCAAGTACATGGGCGTCCCGGGCCCGGTGATCATCTTCCGGCACATCCTGCCGAACATGGCCTCCCTGCTGATCATCGACACGGTGATCCAGGTCGGCGCGGCGGTCATCGGCGAGAGCGGCCTGTCCTTCTTCGGCTTCGGTGTGCAGGCCCCCGACGTCTCGCTCGGCACGATCATCGCCGACAACACCACCAACGCGCCCACCTTCCAGTGGCTGTTCTACTTCCCCGCCACCTGCCTGGTGCTGATCGGTGTCGCGGTGGCGTTCATCGGCGACGGCCTGCGGGACGCGTTCGACCCGAACTCCAGCGGTGCGAAGTCCAAGGGCCGCCGCCGCAAGGCGCTGGCCGAGCGCAACGAGGCCCACCGCAAGGCCACCGTGGCCGGCGGCTCCCGCGACGTGCTGGGCACGTCATGACCGGCGCGGCCATCCCCTCGCAGCCCGCCGACAGCACCCCCCGAAGCAAGGAAGGACTCCGACCGGTGACCGACACCCGGCTGGACAAGTCGCAGCCCGTTCTCGAAGTGACGGACCTTGAGGTCTCCTTCCCCAGCGAGGCCGGCGAGGTGCGCGCGGTGCGCGGCGTCTCGTACGCCGTCCGCCCGGGCGAGGTGCTCGGCATCGTCGGCGAGTCCGGCTCCGGCAAGTCGGTCTCCTCGATGGCCGTGCTCGGCCTGCTGCCCGACTCCGCCGAGGTCTCCGGCTCGGTCAAGCTCGCCGGTCGCGAGCTGCTGGGCCTGTCGGACAACGAGCTGTCGAAGATTCGCGGCAAGGACATCGGCATGGTCTTCCAGGACCCGCTGTCCGCGCTCACCCCGGTGTACTCGGTCGGCGCCCAGATCGTCGAGGCGCTCCAGATCCACCAGGAGATGACCAAGGAGCAGGCCCGCACCCGGGCGATCGAGCTGCTCGACGTGGTCGGCATCCCGGACCCCCGGCGCCGGGTGGACAACTTCCCGCACGAGTTCTCCGGCGGTATGCGCCAGCGCGCGATGATCGCCATGGCGATCGCCAACGACCCCAAGGTGATCATCGCCGACGAGCCGACCACGGCGCTCGACGTGACCATCCAGGCGCAGGTGCTCGAGGTCCTGAAGAAGGCCCAGGACGTCACCGGCGCGGCGATCGTGATGATCACTCACGACCTCGGCGTGATCGCCGGCTTCGCCGACCGCGTCCAGGTGATGTACGCCGGCAAGCCGGTCGAGTCCGGCACCGTCGACGAGGTGTACTACCACCCGCGGATGCCCTACACCATCGGTCTGCTGGGTTCGATCCCGCGCCTGGACAACACCGAGCGCAGGGCGCTGACCCCGATCGAGGGCACCCCGCCGTCGATGGTCGAGCTGCCGCAGGGCTGCCCGTTCGCGGCCCGCTGCCCGATCGCGATCGACCGCTGCCGCGAGGTGGAGCCGGTGCTCTCGGTCAAGGAGGGCAACACCCACCCGACCGCCTGCCACCGCAGCCACGAGCTGGCCGGCGCGCTGGACCCGGCCACCATCTACCCAGTGCCCGAGATCCCGGCCGCGGTCGAGCTGGCGAGCGTGCCGCGCGAGCAGCGCGAGAAGGTGCTGGAGCTGGACAACCTGACCAAGCACTTCCCGCTCACCCAGGGCGCCGTGATCAAGCGCAAGGTCGGCGTGGTCAAGGCGGTGGACGGCATCACGCTGGACATCCGCGAGGGCGAGACGCTCGGCCTGGTCGGCGAGTCCGGCTGCGGCAAGACCACCACCCTGCTGGAGATCCTGGACCTGCCCAGCGGGCAGGCCGGCACCGTCACGGTGTTCGGCAAGGACGTCCGCGGCCTCGGCCGGGCCGACCGCAAGGCGCTCCGCCGCGACATGCAGATCGTCTTCCAGGACCCCATGGCGGCCCTGGACGCCCGGATGCCGATCGGCGACATCCTGGCCGAGCCGCTGAAGACCCACAACTGGGACAAGGACCGGATCGCCGCCCGGGTGCCCGAGCTGCTGGAGATGGTCGGCCTCAACCCCGACCACGCCGACCGCTACCCGCAGGAGTTCTCCGGCGGCCAGCGCCAGCGCATCTCGATCGCCCGCGCCCTCGCCCTGGAGCCCAAGCTGGTCATCCTGGACGAGCCGGTCTCCGCGCTGGACGTCTCGATCCAGGCCGGCGTGCTCAACCTGCTCGACGAGCTCAAGGTGAAGCTCGGCCTGAGCTACCTGTTCGTCGCCCACGACCTCTCGGTGGTCCGGCACATCGCCGACCGGATCGCCGTGATGTACCTCGGCCGGATCGTCGAGCTCGGGGACTCCGCGTCGATCTTCGACGCGCCGTCCCACCCCTATACCCAGGCCCTGCTGTCCGCCGTCCCGCTCCCGGACCCGCGCCGGGAGCGCGAGCGGACCAGGATCCTGCTCACCGGTGACCTGCCCAGCCCGGCCAACGTGCCGAGCGGATGCCGGTTCCGCAACCGCTGCCCGAAGTTCCTGACCCTCTCCGAGGGCGAGCAGCAGCGCTGCCACGACGAGGACCCCGCGAACAGCCGGCTGGCCGCCGACCACGTGGCCGCCTGCCACTTCGCGACGGCCCTCGAAGTGATCTGACACCCCCACGAAAAAAGCCGCGCCGCCCATCAGGCGCTTCTGCCCCACCCGCAAGGCCGCATTGCCAACCCTCCAGCACCACCCGCTCCGGCGGCACCGCTGGGCTCCATCACCCGTTCCGTAACCACAGGGGGATTCCCTTGAAGCACACCCGGATTCCGGTCGCGCTCGTCGCCACCATCGCCGCCGCCTCGCTGTCCCTGACGGCCTGCGGAAGCAGCGGCTCGGGCGGGGACACCGCCGCGCCGGCCAAGTCCGACGCCCCGAAGATGACCCAGCGGGCCATCAACGAGAAGGACCGCAGCGAGCTGAAGCAGGGCGGCACCCTCAACTGGGCGATCGACCAGCTCCCCAGCCAGTGGAGCCCGCTGGAGGCGGACGGCAACGAGGTCTCCACCACCGACGTCATGAAGGCGCTCATGCCGACCTTCTGGCGTTCGGACGCCGGTGGCACCCAGACCCCGAACAAGGACTACCTGCTCGACGCCAAGGCCGAGACCAAGGACGGCAAGCAGGTCGTCACCTGGACCCTCAACCCGAAGGCCAAGTGGAACGACGGCACGCCGATCACCTGGCAGGACATCGAGGCCAACTGGAAGGCCCAGAACGGCTCGAACGAGGCGTTCAAGGCCACCTCGACCACCGGTTTCGACCAGGTCGAGAGCGTCGTCAAGGGTGTTGACGACTACCAGGCCGTCATGACCTTCAAGACGCCGTTCTCCGAGTGGCAGGCGCTGTTCAACAACGCCGCCAACGCGCCGCTCTTCCCGGCCAAGTACGTCTCCACCCCGGACGCCTTCAACACCGCGTACGTGGACAAGATCCCGGTCTCGGCCGGCCCGTACAAGCTGGACAAGATCGACCAGACCGCCAAGACCGCCACCGTCGTGCCGGACCCCAACTGGTGGGGCCAGAAGCCGATGCTGGACAAGATCGTCTTCAAGGCCATGGAAACCAACACCATGCCGCAGGCGTTCCAGAACGGCGAGATCGACTTCTACAACAACGGCCCGGACGCCTCCGGCTTCAAGCAGATCCAGGCGACCGCGGACGGCGAGGTCCGTGAGGCCGGCGGCCCGAACTTCCGCCACTTCATGCTCAACGGCAAGTCGCCGATGCTGACCGACGTCAAGGTCCGCCAGGCCATCTTCAAGGCCATCGACCGCGACACCATCGCCAAGTCGGACCTGAACGGCCTCGGCTGGCCGGCCGTCGCGATGAACAACCACTTCCTGGTGCCGAACCAGAACGGCTACAAGGACAACTCGGACGGTCTGAGCAAGTTCGACCCCGAGGCCGCCAAGAAGATGCTGGACGAGGCGGGCTGGAAGCTCGAGGGCGACGTCCGCAAGAAGGACGGCAAGGAGCTCAACCTCAAGTTCGTCATCCCGGCCGGCGTGACCGTGGCGACCAACGAGGGCTCCATGCTCACCCAGATGCTGCAGCAGGTCGGCGTCAAGGTGACCATCTTCACCGCTCCGTCGAACGAGTTCTTCGACAAGTACATCTACAAGTTCGACTTCGACATGACGGCGTTCTCGCTGATCGGCACCCCGTTCCCGGCCAGCTCCTCGACCGCGAACTTCAAGACCGACGGTGGCGCCAACTACAGCCAGGTCGGCAGCCCCGAGCTGGACAAGGCGATGGCGGACGCGGCTTCGGCCCAGACCACCGACGCCGAGTTCGAGGCCATCAACAAGGCCGACGCGGAGGCCTGGAAGGTCGCCGGTCTGATCACCCTGTACCAGCGCCCCGCCATCTTCGGTGTGAAGAAGACGGTCGCCAACCTGGGTGCCCCGGGCCTGTCGGACTACATCTACGAGAACATCGGCTTCACCAAGTGATGATCTCTCGGCACTGATCGGGCGCAGGCCGCCCGGCAACCGACGGGGCGGGCCCCGGGGAACACTCCCCGGGGCCCGCCCCGTTTCCCGCTCCCGGGAGCCGTCCCCGGCTGCCCTGCGCGGCCCGGCACGGCACCCGCCCGGTCCGCCGGCCCAGGCACGGTCCGCACGGGCACCGCAGGCGCGCACCCGGCCCCCGCGAGGCCTCCGCAGGGCCCCTCACGCCCCCGTCAGCGCACACGGCGACGGGCCCCGGGGAAGATTCCCCGGGGCCCGCTCCTACCCGCCGTACGCGCCCGCTCAGGCCGCCGCGGTCGGCTGCCTCACCTCGGCGAAGTGGCAGGCCGCGTCGTGCGCGGCCGGGCCGCTCAGCACCTGCGGCACCGCCAGCAGCGGCACCTCGGTCGAGCAGCGCTCCTCCGCCTTCCAGCAGCGGGTGCGGAACCGGCAGCCCGACGGCGGGTTGGCCGGCGAGGGCACGTCGCCCACCAGCACGATCCGGTCGCGGGTCTCCCGGCCGGTCGGGTCCGGCACCGGAACCGCGGACAGCAGCGCCTGGGTGTACGGGTGGGTGGCGTACTCGTAGATCTGCTCCTCGGTGCCGATCTCGACCAGCTTGCCGAGGTACATCACGCCGACCCGGTCCGAGATGTGCCGGACGATCGAGAGGTCGTGCGCGATGAACATGTACGACAGGTCGAAGTCGCTCTGCAGCTGGTCCAGCAGGTTGATCACCTGGGCCTGGACCGACACGTCGAGCGCGGAGACCGGCTCGTCGCAGATGATGATCTCCGGCTTGAGCGCCAGGCCGCGGGCGATGCCGATGCGCTGGCGCTGGCCGCCGGAGAACTGATGCGGGTACCGGTTGATGTACTCCGGGTTCAGCCCGACCACGTCCAGCAGGTCCTGCACGGCCTTGCGGCGGTCGCCCTTCGGCGCCACCTCCGGGTGGATCTCGAACGGCTCACCGATGATGTCGCCGACCGTCATCCGCGGGTTCAGCGAGGTGTACGGGTCCTGGAACACCATCTGGATGTTGCGGCGCACCGCGCGCAGCGCCCGGCCGCTCAGCCGGCTGATGTCCTCGCCCTTGTACAGCACCTCGCCGGCGGTGGCCCGCTCCAGGTTCATCAGGACCTTGGCCAGCGTCGACTTGCCGCAGCCGGACTCGCCGACGATGCCCAGCGTCTCGCCCTTGTGCAGGGTGAGGGTGACCCCGTCGACCGCCCGCACCGCGCCGATCTGCTTCTTGAACAGGATCCCCTGGGTCAGCGGGAAGTGCTTGACCAGGTCCCGGACCTCCAGGATCGGCTCAGCCATGGAGGGTCTCCTTCCAGAAGTGGCAGGCGCTGCGCCGGCCTTCGAGCTCGGCGCCGTCCACGTCCAGGACGGGCTGCAGGAGCGGCCGGTCGGACCGGCAGAGATCCGTGGCCGCCTCGCAGCGCGGGTTGAAGGAACAGCCCGTGGGCAGGTGCAGCAGGCTCGGCGGCAGGCCCTTGATCGCGTACAGGTCCTGGCCCTTCTGGTCCAGGCGCGGGATCGAGCGGAGCAGGCCCTTGGTGTACGGGTGCGCCGGGTTGGCGTACAGCTCGTGCACCGGGGCGGTCTCCACGATCCGGCCCGCGTACATCACCGCGATCTTGTCCGCGACGTCGGCGACCACGCCGAGGTCGTGGGTGATCAGGATCAGACCCATGTGGTACTCGGCCTGCAGCTCCGCCAGCAGGTCCATCACCTGCGCCTGCACCGTCACGTCCAGCGCGGTGGTCGGCTCGTCCGCGATGATCAGGTCCGGCTGCAGCGCCAGCGCCATCGCGATCATGATGCGCTGGCGCATACCGCCGGAGAACTGGTGCGGGTAGTCGGTGACCCGCTGCTTGGCGGCCGGGATGCGCACCCGGTCCATCAGCTCGACGGCCTTGGCGAAGGAGTCCTTCTTCGACATGCCCTCGTGCACCCGGAACACCTCGCCGAGCTGCCAGCCCACCGAGAAGACCGGGTTGAGCGCCGACAGCGCGTCCTGGAAGATCATCGCGATCTTCCGGCCGCGGATCCTCCGGCGCTCCTCCTCCGGCATGGTGAGCAGGTCCTCACCCCGGTACAGCACCCGCCCGCCGCTGATCCGGCCGGGCGGGGTGTCCAGGATGCCCATGATCGCCTGCGCGGTCACCGACTTGCCCGACCCGGACTCGCCCAGCACCGCCAGGGTCTCCCCCGAGGCGACGCTGTAGCTGACCCCGTTCACCGCCCGGGCGACCCCGTCCCGGGTCACGAACTCCACCTGCAGGTCGTCGACCTGCAGCAGCGCCGGTTCGGCGCCGTCCGGCCGCAGTTCCACGGCCGGCCCGTCCTGCACTGCCTCGTCCATACCCTTGCCGCTCCCGCTCCGCGTCGCGTCCGTGCTCGTCATGCCGCTCACCGCAACTTCGGGTCGAGAGCGTCGCGGACCCCGTCGCCGACGAAGATGAAGCCCAGCGAGGTGAGCACCACCGCGAGCGAGGGCAGGGTCCACATGTAGTCGTACACGCCGATGAAGCCCCGGCCGGAGGCGAGCATGTTGCCCCACTCCGGGACCTCGGGGCTGACACCCACGCCGAGGTAGGACAGCGCGGCCTCGGCGACCACCGCGAGTCCGACGTTGAAGGTGCCGAAGATGATCACCGGCGCGATCGAGTTGGGCAGGATGTGCCGCAGGATCACCCGCAGGTGCCCGGCGCCCAGCGCGCGGGCGGCGTGCACGTAGTCCATCTCCCGGGCGGACAGCACCGAGCTGCGCAGCAGTCGCGCGACGGTGGCCCAGCCGAAGATGGCCAGTGACAGCACCACCGGCCAGACCCCGCGGCCGGTCACGGTGATGATGATGATCGAGCCGATCAGCAGCGGGAAGGCGAAGAAGACGTCCGCCGCGCGCATCACCAGGGTGTCGTAGAACCGGCCGAAGTAGCCGGCTATCGCGCCCAGCACGATGCCGATCAGCAGGGTCAGGATGATCGACACCAGGCCGACGAACACCGCGATCCGGGAGCCGTAGATCACCCGGGAGAGCTGGTCGCGGCCCAGGATGTCGGTGCCGAACAGGTGCTCCCCGGTCGGCGGCTGGAGGGTGTTCATCAGGTTCTGCTTGAGCGGGTCGTACGGCGAGATCAAGGGCGCGAAGGCCGCCGTGAACAGCAGGCCGGCCACCAGTACCAGGCCGACCAGCGCCAGCTTGTTGGCGGCGAAGCGGTGCCAGACCTCCTGCCACTCGCGGACCACCTTGACGGCCGGCTCGCCGGACCCGTCGGATCCGCGCTGGGCGGGGATGTCCTTGTCCAGCGGGACAGTTGTCGTTTCGTCAGTCATTTCGGCGCCCTCAGCTCAGCCGGATGCGGGGGTCGAGCATGGCGTACAGCAGGTCCACGACCAGGTTGAGCACCACGAAGATCGCGACCGTCCAGGTGGCCACCGCGACCACGACGGGGTTGTTCTGCTGCTGGATCGCGGTGGACATCGCCATGCCGATGCCGTCCCAGTTGAAGATGGTCTCGGTGATGATCGCGCCGCCCATCAGGCCGCCGAACGAGATGCCGAGGTACGTGACCACCGGGATCACCGAGTTGCGCATCACGTGCTTGAGCAGCACCTGCCGCTTGGGGACGCCCTTGGCGATCGCCGTCTTGACGTAGTCGGCGCGCAGGACCTCCAGCATGGTGCCGCGCATCAGCCGGGCGACCAGCGCCGCGTCGATGATGGCCAGCGTGAAGGCGGGCAGGATCAGCTGCACCGGATCGCTCGGGTCGCCGATCACCGGCACCCATTTGAGCTGCACGGCGAAGAGGTTGAGCATCAGCATGCCGATCACGAAGGTCGGGAAGCCGACCAGCAGGGTGGTGATCAGCGTGACCACGGTGTCCAGCAGCGAGTACCGCTTGAGCGCGGCGAGGATGCCGACGGCCGCGCCCAGCAGCACGTCGATCGCCATCGCGGCGACGGCCAGCTTGGAGGTGTTGATCAGCTTCGGCATCAGGATCTCGGTGACCTGGCGGCGCTGGGTGTAGTCCTCACCCATGTCGCCCTGGACCAGCTTGCCGACGTAGGTGCCGTACTGGACGATCAGCGGCTTGTCGAGCCCGTACTGCTCGCGCAGCTGCTTGACGACGGCGGGGTCACGGGCGCGCTCGCTGCCGCCCAGCGAACCGACCGGGTCACCCGGGATGACGAACAGGCAGGCGAACAGGATGAGGGTCGCGCCGAGCAGCACGATCACCATCTGGCCGAGCCTTCGCAGGACGTATCTGCCCATGGAATTGCCTCTCTGTGTGGTTGCGGCAGATCGGCGTCGCCCACCCCTGCGCTCCGCCGGGTCGGGCGGGCACGGTGGACCGCCGGCCCTGCCTGGTCGAGGCAGGGCCGACGGCGGTGGGATTCCGTACGGATCGAGGAACGGGCTGCGCCTGGTGCGAAGGGCCGGTTACTTCTGCGAGACCTTCGACAGGGTCGGGTTCTCGTTGAAGTCGTAGGACAGGTTGACCCACTTCTCGGTGTTGGCGACGCGCTGCTGGGTGCGGTTCCACAGCGGGATCAGCGCCAGGTCGTCACCGATCGCGAGCTTCTCGGCCTGCTGGTACAGCTTGGTGCGCTCGGCCTGGTCCTTGGAGGCGGTGGCCTTCTGGAGCAGCGCGTCGAACGCCGGGTTGCTGTAGCGGCCGCGGTTGTCGCCCTGCACCTCGTGGGTGGCCGGGTCCTCGTTGATCGCCGAGGTGGACAGCAGCGGGTTCAGGAAGTTGCCGGGGGTCGGGTAGTCGGCGCCCCAGGCCGCCCGGTACAGGCCGGTGGCGTCCGGGCCCTGCTCCTTCTTCAGCAGCTCCTTGAACGGGATGCCGTCGATCTGGACGTCGAGGCCGAGGACCTCCTTCAGCTGCTGGGCGACGGCCTGCACCCAGGCGTCGTGGCCGCCACCGGTGTTGTAGCCGAAGTACAGCTTGGTGCCGGGGGTCAGGCCGGCCTTGGCCGCGAGCTCCTTGGCCTTGTCCTTGTCCTGCTTGCCGCAGCTGGTGCAGACGCCGGGCTGGTAGGCGTCCTTGAAGGCCGGCGGGACCAGCGTGGTGGCCTTGTTGCGGAAGCCCTTGAACACACCGGCGACGATCGCGTCACGGTCGATCGCGTAGGAGACCGCCTCGCGGGCCTCCTTGCTCTTCAGCGGGCCGTTGAAGGTGATCGGCAGGATGTAGTTCATGCCGTTGGCGTCCCAGTTGAGGAACTCGCCCTTGGGCTCGTAGACGGCCTTGGCCGCGCCGAGCTGCTCGGTGGGCATCCGGGCCCAGTCGAACTGGCCGGCCTGGAAGCCCTGGTACTCCAGCTGGTCGGCGTTGGCCGAGTTCAGGATGGAGATCTCGACCTTGTCCAGGTGCGCCTTGGTCAGCCCGTAGCTGTCGTTGCGGACCAGGGTGATCTTGCTGTTGTGCTGCCAGGGGCCGTCCAGCTTGAACGGGCCGTTGCCGATCGGCTGGTCGTTGTAGGTCTTGTTGGTGGCCGGGCCGGCGTCCTTGGTCACCGGGCTGAACACGGTGTGGAAGGTCCGCAGGTCGAACTCGCAGTCCTTGATGGCGAGCTTGACGACCAGGGTGTTGGGGTCCGGGGCGGACAGGCCGGAGAAGGTGGTCGCGGAGCCGTCCTGGAGCTTGTCGAAGCCGTCGATCTCGGCCATGTGGTACGCGACGTCGGAGGCGGCGTCCTTGGCGGCGGCGCGGGTCCAGCCGCGGATGAAGGACTCGGCGTCGACGGCCTCACCGTTGCTGAAGGTGGTGCCGCTCTTGATCTTGAACGTCCACTGGCTGCAGTCGTCGTTCGGGGTGCGGCTCTCGGCGAGCGCGTTGGACAGCTTGCCGTCGGCGTCGACGCTGGTCAGGCCGGTGAACAGGGCCTGGGTGACCAGGGTGCCCTCGGACTCCTGCGTGTTGTAGGGGTCGATCGCGGTCGGCTCGACAATGCCCAGCCGGAACGTGCCGCCGTCCTTGGCGGGAGCGTTGTTGTTCTGGGACGGCTTGGCCCCGTTGCTGCTGGTGCTCCCGCCATTGCTGCAGGCGGCCACAGCCAGGACGGTGGAGGCCGCCACCACTGTCCATCGCATTGCCTTGGTGAGCCTCATTCAACTGCCTCTCGAGTCAGGGCGGGGAACGAAGTAGCTCCTTCGCCGCCCGGTGTTCCAGGCAGGCTGAAGGCCAACATTGGGGAGCCGTCGCCAAGTTGGCGACGCGCCCGCTGATCCGCGTGGAGCAACTATCGATCACCCCTCCCCCCGCGCGGAATCGCTGGCACATCTCTTTTCTGTTACATGGCCCTGCCAAGACGATGTATTCCACCGTAATCTCTCGCATATCGTTCACAGAGTTTCACAGATTGAACACCGCATATCGGACGATCAAGTCCGTTTTATGAAAAGGGAGTTGACGATCCGTTGACTTCCGTCCCGGGGGGCTCCGGACAGCGGCGCGGCCCGCCCCCGCTGACCGGGGACGGGCCGTGGCAGGGGCGGGCCGGGGTCAGTCCGCGCCGGGCGTCCCGCTGCCGGTTCCGGGCGCGGCCGGACCCGGTCCGTCGCCGCCCCGCCCGCCGGCCGCCCCCGCGCCGCTCTCCCGCTCGCCGGCGAAGTGGCAGGCCGAGTCGTGCGCGGCCAGCCCCTGCAGCCAGGCGTGCGAACCGAGTTCGGGCAGCTCGACGGAGCAGCGCTCCTGCGCCTTCCAGCAGCGGGTGCGGAACCGGCAGCCCGACGGCGGGTTGGCCGGCGAGGGCACGTCGCCCACCAGCACGATCCGGTCGCGCTCCGAGCGGGCCCTCGGGTCCGGCACCGGCACGGCGGACAGCAGCGCCTGGGTGTAGGGGTGGGTGGCGTGCTCGTAGATCTCGGCGTCGGACCCGACCTCCACGATCTTGCCGAGGTACATCACGCCGACCCGGTCCGAGATGTGCCGGACGATCGAGAGGTCGTGGGCGATGAACATGTAGGAGAGGTTGAACTCGTCCTGCAGCTTCTCCAGCAGGTTGATCACCTGGGCCTGGACCGAGACGTCGAGCGCGGAGACCGGCTCGTCGCAGATGATGACCTCCGGCTTGAGGGCCAGGCCGCGGGCGATGCCGATCCGCTGGCGCTGGCCGCCGGAGAACTGGTGCGGGTACCGGTTGATGTACTCCGGGTTCAGCCCGACCACGTCCAGCAGGTCCTGCACGGCCTTGCGGCGGTCACCCTTCGGCGCCACCTCCGGGTGGATCTCGTACGGCTCACCGATGATGTCGCCGACCGTCATCCGCGGGTTCAGCGAGGTGTACGGGTCCTGGAACACCATCTGGATGTTGCGGCGCACCGCCTTCAGCCCGCTGCCGGTCAGCCGGGAGATCTCCTCCCCCTTGTACCGCACCTGGCCGGAGGTGGCGGGCTCCAGGTTCATCAGGACCTTGGCCAGCGTCGACTTGCCGCAGCCGGACTCGCCGACGATGCCGAGCGTCTCGCCCTGCATCAGGTCGAAGCTGACCCCGTCGACCGCCTTGACCGCGCCGACCTGCTTCTTGAACACCGCCCCCTTGGTCAGCGGGAAGTGCTTGACCAGGTCGCGGACCTCCAGGATCGGCTCCCCCTTGGGCACCCGGTGCCGGAACGCGATCTCCTCCGGCGCGGCCGCGCTGATCGGGCTGGCCCCACTAGGCGTCATCGAGGGTCTCCTTCCAGAAGAAGCAGGCGCTGCCCCGGCCGGGGGCGGGCGTGCCGTCGGCCGCCGTGACCTCGAACAGCCGGGGCACCTCCTGGCGACAGATCTCCTGCGCCCGGGGGCAGCGCGGGTTGAAGGCGCAGCCCGGCGGGATCCGCAGCAGGTTGGGCGGCAGGCCCTTGATCGCGTAGAGCTCCTGGCCCTTCTGGTCCAGGCGCGGGATCGAGTCGAGCAGGCCGCGGGTGTAGGGGTGCGCGGGGCTGGCGTACAGCTCGTGCACGGGGGCGGTCTCGACGATCCGGCCGGCGTACATCACCGCGATCTTGTCCGCGACGTCGGCGACCACGCCGAGGTCGTGGGTGATCAGGATCAGGCCCATGTGGTACTCGGCCTGCAGCTCCGCCAGCAGGTCCATCACCTGCGCCTGGACGGTGACGTCCAGCGCGGTGGTGGGCTCGTCCGCGATGATCAGGTCCGGCTCCAGGGCCAGCGCCATCGCGATCATGATGCGCTGGCGCATACCGCCGGAGAACTGGTGCGGGTAGTCCGACACCCGGTCCTTGGCGGCCGGGATCCGCACCCGGTCCATCAGCTCGATCGACTTGGCCTTGGCCTCGGCCCGTGAGGCGCCGCGGTGCGCGCGGAACATCTCACCGAGCTGGTGGCCGACGCTGAGCACCGGGTTCAGGGAGGAGAGCGCGTCCTGGAAGATCATCGCGATCCGCTGGCCGCGGATCCTGCGGCGCTCCTCGCGGCTCATCTTCAGCAGGTCCTGGCCGCGGTAGAGGATCTCGCCCTGCGGGATCCGGGCCGGCGGCATGTCCAGGATGCCCATGATGGCCTGGGCGGTGACGGACTTGCCGGACCCGGACTCGCCGAGCACGGCGAGCGTCTCCCCGGCGCTGACGGTGTAGTTGACGCCGTTGACGGCCTTGGCGACCCCGTCCCGGGTCTTGAACTCGACGTGCAGGTCGCGGACTTCGAGCAGCGGGCCGGGGTACGGCTCCTGCCGCTCGGAGCGGCCGAACTCGACAGCGGTAGTCACGGGGCGTCCCCTCGCTCAGCGCAGCTTCGGGTCGAGGGCGTCGCGCACCGCGTCGCCCATCATGATGAAGGCCAGCACGGTGACGGAGAGCGCCGCGGCCGGGAAGAACAGCACGTACGGCGCCTGCCGGATCACCTTCTGGGCCGAGGAGATGTCCACGCCCCAGGAGATGGTGGGGTCCTGCAGGCCGATGCCGAGGAAGCTCAGGGTCGCCTCGGCGGTGATGTAGCCGCCGAGCGCGATGGTGGCGACCACGATCACGGGGGCCAGCGCGTTCGGCAGGATGTGCCGGAACATCAGCCGGCCGGTGCCGGCGCCGAGCGCCTTCCCGGCCACCACGTAGTCGGCCTGCTTGACCGTGATGACCGCGCCGCGCATCACGCGGGCGATCTGGGTCCAGCCGAGCACGGCCAGCGCCAGCACCACGGTCCAGACCGTGCGGGTGGTGAAGGCGTTCAGCAGCACCAGGCAGCCGAGCAGCAGCGGGATGCCGAAGAAGATGTCGATCACCCGGGAGAGCACGCTGTCGACCCAGCCGCCGAAGTAGCCGGCGGCCATCCCGGCCAGTCCGCCGAGGACGGTGACCGCCAGGGTGACGCAGATGCCCACCGTGATCGAGGCCCGGGCCCCGTACAGCACCCGGGCGTAGACGGAGCGGCCCTGGCCGTCGTAGCCCCACCAGCCGGCGCCGAAGAAGTCCGTCCAGTCGGGCGGCCGCAGGAAGTCCTTGGCCAGGTTGGCCTGGCGCGGGTTGGCGTTGGTGAACAGGCCGGGGAAGATCGCGATGATCACCAGCAGCACGATCAGCAGCGCCGAGAGGAGGAAGATCGGCCGGCGCCGCAGGTCCCGCCAGGCGTCGCCCCAGAGGCTGCGGGCCTCCTCGCGCTTGCCCGGGTCGGGTTCGATCAGGGTGTCCTGCTCGACCAGCAGCCCCTGGTTGCCGACGTAGTCGAGGTGGCCGCTGCCGGGCGGGGGGAGCGGCTTGGGGTCGTTCTCGTCGTGCACGTCAGGCATAGCGGATCCTCGGGTCCAGAACGGCGTAGAGCAGGTCGACGAGCAGGCTGGCCACCAGGTAGACCACGACCAGCACGGTGACGATGCCGACCACCGTCGGGCCCTCCTTCTGGCCGATCGCCCGGTAGAGGATGTTGCCGACGCCCTTGATGTTGAAGATGCCTTCGGTGACGATCGCGCCGCCCATCAGCGCGCCCAGGTCGGTGCCGAGGAAGGTGACCACCGGGATCAGCGAGTTGCGCAGCAGGTGGCGGGTGACGATGGTGCGGCGCGGCAGTCCCTTGGCGGTGGCGGTGCGGATGTAGTCGGCCCGCAGGTTCTCGCCGATCGAGGTCCGGGTGAGCCGGGCGACGTACGCGAGCGAGAGGGCGGCCAGCACGGCGCCGGGCAGGATCAGCTGGGTGATGTCCTCGGAGTCCTGCACGGTCGGGGTGACCCAGCCGAGATTGGTGGCGAACACCTGCTGGGCGATGTAGCCGAGCACGAAGACCGGGATCGAGATCACCAGCAGGGTGACGATCAGCACCAGGGTGTCCCAGATGCTGCCGCGCTTGAGACCGGAGAGGACGCCGAGCGGCAGGCCCACCACGATCTCGAAGAAGAAGGCGACCAGCGCCAGCCGGATGGTGACCGGGAAGGCGTCCTTCATGATGTCGGCGACCGAGCGGCCGGTGAAGCTGGTGCCGAAGTCGAAGTGGAAGAGGTTGTTCATGTAGTGCAGGTACTGCTTCCACAGCGGCTGGTCGAGGTAGTACCGGTGCCGAAGGCTGGCCACCTGGGCGGGGTCGGCCGCCTTGTCGCCGAACATCGCCGCGATCGGGTCGCCCGGCAGGGCGTAGACCATCACGAAGATCAGGAACGTCGCGCCGAGGAACACCGGGATCATCTGCAGCACGCGCCGGATAATGTAGCTGCCCATCGTGCCTCCTTCCGGGAGGTGACCTGGGGCGCGCCCGGGAGCGGGGGACGGGCCCTAGAGCCGGGGCCCCGCCCTCCGTGCGGGGAGGACGGGGCCGGTACGGGCGGGATCAGCCCTTGACCTCGACCTGGGTCCAGGCCGGGTTGCCGAAGGAGTCGAACGTGACGTTCTGGACGTTGTTGGAGTAGCCCGAGTTGGTCCGGTAGTACCAGAGCGGGATGGCGGGCATGTCCTGCGGCAGGACGGCCTCGGCCTGCTGGTACCCGGTCGCCGAGTCCTGGATGGTGGGCGCCGCGTCGGCCTGGGCGGCCAGCTGGTCGAACTGCGGGCTGGAGTAGCCGAAGTCGTTGGCGGCCGCGCCGGTGCGGTACACGTCGGACAGGAAGTTGGCGTTCAGCGGGTAGTCCTGCTGCCAGCCGGTGCGGAACGCGCCGCTGATCTGGTGTCCGGTGATGGCCGCCCGGGCGGTCTTGAAGTCGGTCTTGGGGTCGCCGGCGCAGTCCACCCCGGTGTTCTGGCGGATCGAGTTGCAGACCGCGTCCACCCACTCCTTGTGCCCGCCGTCGGCGTTGTAGGTGATGGTCAGCCGGCCGCCGGGCACGCCGCCGCCCTCGGCGATCAGCTGCTTGGCCTTGGCCGGGTCGAAGTTGCAGAAGTCTCCGCAGGTACCGGCCTTGTAGCCCTCGACGCCCTGGGCGACCCAGGAGGAGGCCGGCGCCCGGGAGCCCTGCAGCACCGTCTTGGTGATGGTGTCGCGGTCGATCGCCATCGACAGGCCCTGGCGGACCTTGGCGGTGTTGGCGCCCTGCCACTCGGGCTGGTACAGCGTGAAGCCGATGTTCTGGATCGAGCCCTGGGGCTCGTCGATCGCCCGGTCGCCGAGGTCGCTCTTGTAGCTGGACAGCGCGGACGGCGGCACCTGGTCCATCACGTCCAGGTTGTCGGACTGCAGGTCCGCGTAGGCGGCCTCGGCGGTGGTGTACATCTTGAAGACGACGCCGCCGTTCTTCGGCTTGTCGACGCCCATGTAGCCCGGGTAGGTCTTGGTCACCACCTGGGAGTTGTGGTCCCAGCTGACGAACTGGTACGGGCCGTCGCCGACCGGCTTCTGGCCGTACCCCGCCGGGTCGTTGAAGAAGGCGTCGGGCAGCGGGGAGAAGGCGATGTAGCCGAGCTTGTACGGGAAGTACGAGACCTTGCTGCTCAGCTTGATGGTGAAGTGGGTGTCGTCCACCACCGTCAGCCCGGACATGGTGGTCTTGGTGGCGGGGGCGCCGTTGGCCGGGTGGACGTCCTGGTAGCCCTCGATGTCGGAGAACCAGGAGCTGTTGATCTGGTTGTTGGCGGTGGTCGCCGCCCAGTTCCAGGCGTTCACGAAGTTGGCGGCCTTGACGGGGGTGCCGTCGTGGAAGGTCCAGCCGGACTTCATGGTGACGTTGAAGGTCTGCGAGTCGCTGGTGTCGATGGAGTCCGCGACCTGCATCCGCAGCGAGGCGTTGCTCGGGTCGTAGTCGGCCAGGCCCTTGAAGAGGTTCTGCAGGATGCGTCCACCGCCGACCTCGTTGGCGTTGGCGGGCTGCAGCGGGTTCTGCGGTTCGCTGCTCTGGTAGCTGAAGGTCTTGCCGGTGTCCGAGGAACCGCTGCTGCTGCCGCCGCTGCCGCTGCTGCCACAGCCGGTGGCCACCAGGGCCACGGATGTCGTAGCGATGACGGCCCGGCGCACTCGGGTGGCTGCGGGCATGGAGCTTCCTCCTAGGGGTGTGGAACGCATCACACCCCATGAGAAGCGCGGCCCGGCGGCGGCGCGACCGCAGTTCCGCCGGATGGGTGCGGCTCATGGGCCGTCAGGAGACGCCGCAGGGCCCGGGGTGCGATAGTGCACCCCGGGCCCTTCGGACAGGCTGTCAGGCCGTGGTCGCGGCGGCCTCGCGGACCTCGGCGAAGTGGCAGGCCGAGTCGTGCGCGGCCGGGCCGCTCAGCACCTGCGGCACCGCCAGCAGCGGGACCTCGGTCGAGCAGCGCTCCTCCGCCTTCCAGCAGCGGGTGCGGAAGCGGCAGCCCGACGGCGGGTTGGCCGGCGAGGGGATGTCCCCGGAGAGCACGATCCGGTCGCGGGTCTCGCGGCCGGTCGGGTCCGGCACCGGCACGGCCGAGAGCAGCGCCTGGGTGTACGGGTGGGTGGCGTGGTCGTAGATCTGCTCGTCGGTGCCGATCTCGACCATCTTGCCGAGGTACATCACGCCGACCCGGTCCGAGATGTGCCGGACGATCGAGAGGTCGTGCGCGATGAACATGTAGGAGAGCTCGAAGTCCTTCTGGAGCTGCTCCAGCAGGTTGATCACCTGGGCCTGGACCGAGACGTCGAGCGCGGAGACCGGCTCGTCGCAGATGATGACCTCGGGCTTGAGGGCCAGGCCGCGGGCGATGCCGATGCGCTGGCGCTGGCCGCCGGAGAACTGGTGCGGGTACCGGTTGATGTACTCCGGGTTGAGGCCCACGACGTCCAGCAGGTCCTGGACGGCCTTGCGGCGGTCGCCCTTCGGCGCCACCTCCGGGTGGATCTCGTACGGCTCGCCGATGATGTCGCCGACCGTCATCCGGGGGTTGAGCGAGGTGTACGGGTCCTGGAACACCATCTGGATGTTGCGGCGGACGGCCTTGAGCGCGGCACCCGACAGGCGGGAGATGTCCTCGCCCTTGAACAGCACCTGGCCGGAGGTGGCCCGCTCCAGGTTCATCAGGACCTTGGCCAGCGTCGACTTGCCGCAGCCGGACTCGCCGACGATGCCGAGCGTCTCGCCCTTCTGGAGGGAGAACGAGATGCCGTCCACGGCCCGGACCGCGCCGACCTGCTTCTTGAAGAGGATGCCCTGGTGCAGCGGGTAGTGCTTGACCAGGTCGCGGACCTCCAGGATGGGCTCAGCCATGGAGGGTCTCCTTCCAGAGGTGGCAGGCGCTCTTGCGGCCGGCGAGGTCGGCGCCGTCCTTGTCGAGCACCTGATGCAGCGCCGGGATCTCGGTGCGGCAGAGGTCGGTGGCGGCGTCGCAGCGCGGGTTGAAGGCGCAGCCGGCCGGGACCTTGAGCAGGTTCGGCGGCAGGCCCTTGATCGCGTACAGGTCCTGGCCCTTCTGGTCCAGGCGCGGGATCGAGCGGAGCAGGCCCTTGGTGTACGGGTGCGCCGGGTTGGCGTACAGCTCGTGCACCGGGGCGGTCTCCACGATCCGGCCGGCGTACATCACCGCGATCTTGTCCGCGACGTCGGCGACCACGCCGAGGTCGTGGGTGATCAGGATCAGGCCCATGTGGTACTCGGCCTGCAGCTCCGCCAGCAGGTCCATCACCTGCGCCTGGACGGTGACGTCCAGCGCGGTGGTGGGCTCGTCCGCGATGATCAGGTCCGGCTCCAGGGCCAGCGCCATCGCGATCATGATGCGCTGGCGCATGCCGCCGGAGAACTGGTGCGGGTAGTCGCCGACGCGCTGGGCGGCGGCGGGGATGCGCACCCGGTCCATCAGCTCGATGGCCTTGGCCTTGGCCTCCTTGCGGGAGGCGCCCTGGTGGACCCGGAACATCTCGCCGAGCTGGTAGCCGACGCTGAGCACCGGGTTCAGCGAGGAGAGCGCGTCCTGGAAGATCATCGCGATCTTCTGGCCGCGGATCTTCCGGCGCTCCTCGTTGGACATCTTGAGCATGTCCTGGCCGCGGAACAGGATCTCGCCGGAGCTGATCCGGCCGGGCGGCATGTCGAGGATGCCCATGATGGTCTGGGCGGTGACGGACTTGCCGGAGCCCGACTCGCCGAGGACGGCGAGCGTCTCGCCGGCAGCGACGCTGTAGTTGACGCCGTTGACGGCCTTGGCGATGCCGTCCCGGGTCTTGAACTCCACGTGCAGGTCGCGGACTTCGAGCAGGGGGGTGCCCGGGACCAGGCGGTCCTGGGTCGTGGCGGTCTTCTCGGTCGTGATGCTCATGGTGCGTGCCACCTCTCTCAGCGCAGCTTGGGGTCGAGGGCGTCACGCACCGCGTCGCCGAGCATGATGAACGCCAGCACCGTGATGCTGAGCATGCCCGCGGGGAAGAACAGTGCGAACGGGGCGGTGCGGATCACCTTCTGGGCCGAGTTGATGTCGATGCCCCAGGAGATGGTCGGGTCCTGCAGGCCGAGGCCGAGGAAGCTCAGCGTCGCCTCGGTGGCGATGTAGCCGCCGAGCGCGATGGTGGCGACCACGATCACCGGGGCGATCGCGTTCGGCAGGATGTGCTTGAGCATGATCCGCCGGGTGCCGGCGCCGAGCGCCTTGGCCGCGGTGACGTAGTCGGCCTGCTTGACCGTGATCACCGAACCGCGCATGACGCGGGCCATCTGGGTCCAGCCGAGCGCGGTGAGCGCGAAGACGACGCTCCAGACGGTGCGCACCGAGAAGGCGTTCAGCACCACCAGGCAGCCGAGCAGCAGCGGGATGCCGAAGAAGATGTCGGTGATCCGGGACAGCACGGTGTCGAGCCAGCCGCCGAAGTACCCGGCGAACATGCCCACCACACCGCCGGAGACGGTCACGGCGACGGTCACGCAGATGCCCACCGTGATCGAGGCGCGGGCGCCGTAGACCACCCGGGCGTAGATCGAACGGCCCTGGCCGTCGTAGCCGAACCAGTCGGCCTGGAACAGGTGGCTGTAGTTCGGTGCGGTCAGGTAGTGGTTGCGCAGGTCGCCGGCGCGGGGGTCCACCGAGGTGAACAGGCCGGGGACGATGCTGATCACGATCAGCAGCAGGATCAGCGCGGCCGAGATCAGGAAGATCGGGCGGGTGCGGAGGTCCTCCCAGGCGTCCCGGCCGAGGCTGCGGGCCTTCTCCTGCTTGGGCGCCACCGCTTCTCCCGCGCGCTGCGCGGGGACCTCGGCGGACTTCGTCTCAATCACGTCAGGCATACCGGATCCTCGGGTCCAGGACCGCGTAGAGCAGGTCGACAATCAGGCTGGCGGCCAGGTAGACGAGGACCAGGACGACCACGAAGCCGACCACCTCCGCGCCTTCCTTCTGGTTGATCGCGCGGAACAGCTCGTTGCCGACGCCCTTCACGTTGAAGATGCCCTCGGTGACGATCGCACCGCCCATCAGCGCGCCCAGGTCGGTGCCCAGGAAGGTGACCACCGGGATCATCGAGTTGCGCAGCAGGTGCACGCCGACCACCCGGCGGCGCGGCAGGCCCTTGGCCACCGCGGTGCGGATGTAGTCGGCCTTGATGTTCTCCACGATGGAGGTCCGGCTCAGCCGGGCCACGTACGCGAGCGACAGCGAACCCAGCACCACGGCGGGGAGCAGCAGTTCGCCGAAGTTGTTGGAGTCGTGGACGGTGGGCTTGACCCAGCCGAGGTTGGTCGCGAACAGGTTCTGGAACACGTACGCGAGCACCGGGACCGGGATCGAGATCAGCAGCAGGGTGAAGACCAGGGTGCCCTTGTCGGCGAACTTGCCGCGCTTGAGGCCGGCCAGCAGGCCGATACCCACGCCGAACACCAGCTCGATGGCGAACGCCATCAGGGCGAGCCGGACGGTGACCGGCATCGCGTCACCGATCAGGTCGCTGACCTGACGGCCGGACATGGTCTCGCCGAACTTGCCCTGGAACAGGTTGCCCATGTACTGCGTGTACTGCTGCCAGAGCGGCAGGTCCAGGCCGTACTTGTGCTTCAGGGACGCGAGCTGCGCCGGGTCCGGCTGCTTGTCTCCCCACAGTGCCCGCACCTGGTCACCAGGGAGGATGTGCACCATAAAGAAGATGAGCGCGGTGGTTCCCAGGAACACCGGGATCATCTGGAGCAGTCGCCTCGCGACAAAGCGCCCCATCATGCCTCCATTGCGTGGTCGGCGTGGAAGCGGCCGGTGCCGGTCCCTCCCTTGTGGGGAGGGCGCCGGCCACCGGCCCGTACGCCTGCTACTGAGTGCCGGGGCTGCGCCGCTCGCAGCCCCGGCGGGCCGATCAGTGCCGGCTGATTACTTCTTGACCTCGACCTGGGTGAAGACCGGGTCGCCGAAGGAGTCGAACTTGACGTTCTGCACCTTGTTGGACCAGCCCGAGTTGGTCTTGTAGTACCAGAGCGGGATGGACGGCATGTCCTTGGCCAGGACGGCCTCGGCCTGCTGGTACAGCTCGGTGGTCTTGTCGATGCTGGCGGCCGCGTCGGCCTCCTTGGCGAGCTTGTCGAACTCGGGGCTCGAGTACAGCGAGTCGTTCGCCGAGGCGCCGGTGCCGTAGATGTCGCGCAGGAAGTTGGCGTTCAGCGGGTAGTCCTGCTGCCAGGCGGAGCGCATGACGCTGTCGACCTTGTGGCCGTCGATCAGGTCACGGGCGGACTTGAAGTCCGGCTTCGGGTCGCCGAGGCACTCGACGCCGGTGGACTGGCGGATCGAGTTGCAGACCGCGTCGACCCACTCCTTGTGGCCGCCATCGGCGTTGTACAGGATGGTGATCTTGTTGTTCGGGACGCCGCCACCCTCGGTGATCAGCTGCTTGGCCTTGGCGGCGTTGAAGACGCACGCGTCGCCGCAGGCGCCCTTCTTGTAGCCGGCGACGCCGGGGGCGACCCAGCTGTCGGCCGAGGCGCGCGAGCCCTGCAGCACCGTCTTGGTGATGGTGTCGCGGTCGATCGCCATCGACAGGCCCTGGCGGACCTTGGCCTTGTCGACGCCCTTCCAGCTGTCCTGGTACATGGCGAACGCGATGGAGGTGATGCCACCCATCGGCTGGTCGACGGCGCGGTCGCCCAGGTCGTTCTTGTACGAGGCCAGGTCGGTCGGGTCGACCTGGTCCAGCACGTCCAGGTTGTCCGAGACCAGGTCCTTGTAGGCGGCGTCGGCCTGGGTGTAGTTCTTGAAGACGATGCCGCCGTTCTTCGGCTTGTCCAGGCCCGCGTACTTGTCGTAGGCGGCGACGGTGACGGCCTTGTTGTGCTCCCACGAGACGAACTTGTAGGGGCCGTTGCCGATCGGGGACTCGCCGTACTTGGCCGGGTCGGTGAAGAAGACCTTGGGCAGCGGCGAGAAGGCCGTGTAGCCCAGCTTGTACTGGAAGTACGAGACCGGGGCGGTCAGGTCGATGGTGAAGTGGGTGTCGTCCACGACCTTCAGGCCGGACATCTTGTCCGAGGTCGGGTCGCCCTTCTCCGGGTGGACGTCGGCGTAGCCGGCGATGTCCGAGAACCAGTTGCTGTTGATCTGGTCGTTCTTGGTGTTGGCCGACCAGTTCCAGGCGTCCACGAAGGAGGCCGCGGTCACCGGGGTGCCGTCGTGGAAGGTCCAGCCGGACTTCAGCGTGACGGTGTAGTGCTGGGCGTCGGTGGTCTCGATCTTGTCGGCGACCTGGTTGCGCAGCTTGCCGTCCGTGGGGTCGTAGTCGACCAGGCCGCGGAAGAGGTTCTTGACGATGCGGCCGCCACCGACCTCCATGGCGTTGGCCGGCTGCAGCGGGTGCTGCGGCTCGGTGCTCTGGTAGCTGAACGAAGCGGCCGCGTTGGCGTCGCCGCTCGAGCTGGACGAACCGTTGCTGCCGCAAGCGGTCGCTGCGAGGGCGACCGCGACTGCTGCGACGACCCACTTGGCCTGGCTGGCACCGCGCATGGGTGTGCCTCCTGAATCCGTGTTTCAAACGAGAGCGCACCGCGGGGGTCGGCCGGCATCACTGCCACGTGCCGAACGGTGCTTTCCTCGCCCGAGGTTCGGCGCGCACCCCTGCGCGTAACCCTTGACCCGAGCTCGACTGAACCCACTATCGGTCACACACGGATACGAACATGACCACTAGGGATCTCAATTTGGTCACATGGGTGGCGAGTTGGTTTTGAGAAACGGACATTCAGGACATACACAGACAGGGTCGAAACGGACAGTTGTCATGAACGACGGTCTGTCACGTCCGATTAACGAACTACTGAATGGTCATCTTCCGGGTAGCGCCTACGCGCGTCGACCACGGAGCGTAAGAAAGGCGCCGCCGGCCACCCCGCCCCGAAGGGCGGAGGGCCGGCCGGCGCCGCTACCGCGTCAGTTCTTCTTGGCGCGCGAGGCCGTGCGGCCGCGCTCCTTCTGGTCCAGGACGACCTTGCGGATACGCACGGTCTCCGGGGTCACCTCGATGCACTCGTCCTCGCGGCAGAACTCCAGGGACTGCTCCAGCGAGAGCTTGCGCGGCGGCACCAGGTTCTCGGTGGTGTCCGAGGACGCCGCACGCATGTTGGTGAGCTTCTTCTCCTTGGTGATGTTGATGTCCATGTCGTCCTGGCGCGAGTTCTCGCCGACGATCATGCCCTCGTACACCTCGGTGGTGGGCTCCACGAACAGGGTGCCGCGCTCCTGGATGCCCATCATCGCGAACGGCGTCACGACGCCCGCGCGGTCGGCCACCAGGGAGCCGTTGTTGCGCATCCGCAGCTCGCCGAACCACGGCTCGTGGCCCTCGAAGATGGAGTGCGCGATGCCGGTGCCGCGAGTGTCGGTGAGGAACTGGGTCCGGAAGCCGATCAGACCGCGCGAGGGGACGATGAACTCCATGCGCACCCAGCCGGAGCCGTGGTTGGTCATGGTCTCCATGCGGCCCTTGCGGGTCGCCATCAGCTGGGTGATGGCGCCGAGGTACTCCTCGGGGCTGTCGATGGTCATCCGCTCGACCGGCTCGTGCACCTTGCCGTTGACGAGCTTGGTGACCACCTGCGGCTTGCCGACGGTCAGCTCGAACAGCTCCCGGCGCATGGTCTCGACCAGGATGGCCAGCGCCAGCTCGCCACGGCCCTGGACCTCCCAGGCGTCCGGGCGGTCGGTCGGCAGCACGCGCAGCGAGACGTTACCGATCAGCTCGCGGTCCAGGCGGTCCTTGACCATGCGGGCGGTGACCTTGTGGCCCTTGCCGCCCTTGCCGACCAGCGGCGAGGTGTTGGTGCCGATGACCATCGAGATGGCCGGCTCGTCGACCGTGATCAGCGGCAGCGCGACCGGGTTCTCCAGGTCGGCCAGGGTCTCGCCGATCATGATGTCCGGGATGCCCGCGACGGCGCAGATGTCGCCGGGGCCGGCCACCTCGGCCGGCTTGCGGGTGAGCGCCTCGGTCATCAGCAGCTCGGTGATCTTGACCTGCTGGATCGAGCCGTCCCGCTTGATCCACGCGACCTGCTGGCCCTTGCGCAGCTCGCCCTGCTCGACGCGGCAGAGCGCGATGCGGCCGAGGAAGTTGTCCGCGTCCAGGTTGGTGACGTGGGCCTGCAGCGGCGCGTCCTCGTCGTACGACGGGGCCGGGACGTGCTCCAGGATGGTCGAGAAGAACGGCTCGAGGGAGTCGCTGTCGGCCGGGACGGTGCCGTCCTCCGGCTTGGTCATCGAGGCGACGCCGTCACGCGCACAGGCGTAGACGATCGGGAACTCGATCTGGTCCTCGGTGGCGTCGAGGTCCAGGAAGAGGTCGTAGGTCTCGTTGATGACCTCGGCGATCCGGGCGTCCGGACGGTCGGTCTTGTTGATGCAGAGGATGACCGGGAGCTTGGCGGTCAGCGCCTTGCGGAGCACGAAGCGGGTCTGCGGCAGCGGACCCTCGGACGCGTCGACCAGCAGCACGACGGCGTCGACCATCGACAGACCGCGCTCGACCTCGCCACCGAAGTCGGCGTGGCCGGGGGTGTCGATGATGTTGATCGTGATCGGGGCGCCACCCTCCTTGGGGTGGTACTTGACGGCCGTGTTCTTCGCGAGAATCGTGATGCCCTTCTCGCGCTCCAGGTCGTTCGAGTCCATCATCCGGTCGTCGAGGTGCTGGTGGGCGGCGAAGGCGCCGGCCTGCTTCAGCATGGCGTCGACCAGCGTGGTCTTGCCGTGGTCGACGTGGGCGACGATGGCAACGTTGCGGATGTCATTGCGCGTGGGCATGCGGAGCGAACTCTCCCGAAATCGTGGGTTACGGCGCCCCGGCTGCGACCCTGCGACCTGACGACCCCTGTTGATCGCTGCCGCCGTACCGCCTGCTACTACCGGTCCACCTGCCGGGCACGACATGCCACGGCTTGTTCCTATCGTACGGGGAACCACCCACCGGGGCCGAAACGGAGGGCCCCGAGGGGGTCAAGATCACAACTGGATCACCGCTCTTCCACCCCTTGATCCGCTGCCCCAACCTGGCGGGATGAAGAAATCACCCCGTACCGGGAGACCCGGAAACACCCGGTCCGGCTTCCGCTGGCCCTTCTACCTGGTGATCGGCGCGGCGGTCGGCGTCACCCTGCTGACCCGGCAGGACGGCGGCTCCGGCGGACCCGACCCGCTGCTGGACGGCCTCGGCGCCGGGCTCGGCGTCCTGCTCGGCCTGCAGTTCGTCCTCGCCTTCCAGCTGCTGCTCGGCCGCGCCGGCGGCGTGGCCCCGACCGCTCTCGCCCTCGGCTTCGGCGCCCGGGTCACCACCGTGCGGGTCGGCGGGATGGCGCTCACGGTGCGCCGGATCCCCGTCCCGTTCCTGTCGGCCGACAGCACCGTGGTGGCCGGGCCCCGGCTGCGGGTACGGCTGTGGCTGGCCACCCTGGTCTCCGTCGCGGTCCCGCTCACCAGCGCCGGCCTGCTGATCATCGCCACCTCCGGCTTCCCCCGGGCGCTCGGCTTCGGCCTGCTGACGCTGCCCGCACTGTCGCTGACCCTGCTCGCCAGGATCCCGCTGACGGCCGGCTGGATCCTGTTCCTGATGCCGCTGCGCCCCGGCGCGCTGGAGGCCCTCGCGACCGGCCCGGACGAGCTGGCGGGCGGCCGGGCGCTGCGCCTGGGCCGGCTCGGCGAGGCCCGCGCCGCGCTCGACCGGGCACCGGCCGACGGCACGCCGCGCCTCGCCTCGGCCCAGCTGCGGGCCCAGGTCACGCTCGGCGAGGGCCGGTACCAGGAGGCCGCCGCCGCGGCCTACCAGGCGGCGGCGCTGGCCACGCACCCCAGGATGTCCGCCCTCGCCCACCACCTGCGGGCCGCCGCGCTGGTCGGCGCCGCGGAGACCGGCGAACTGCCGCCGCCCGAGTACCTGCCCCGGCTCGCCGAGTCGCTCGGCCTGGCGCACGCCGCGGTCCCGCTGCTGACCCGCTACCTGGGCACCCGCGCCGACCAGGCCCTGCTGGAGGGCGACCGCGACGCCGCGCTCGCCCACGCCCGGACCGCCGCCAAGCTCGCCACCGACGCCTTCTGGCAGGCCAACGCCGAGTGCTCGACCGCCGCCGCGCTGGCCGCCCTCGGCCGCCCCGACGAGGCCCGAACCGCCCTGGACCGGGCCCGGCGGGCGATGCCGGAGCTGGCCCGGATCGAGATCGTGGCCGGCCGGATCGGGCTGATGGAGGTCACCCCGGTCGGCCCGTGAGACCGGCCGGGCGGTGAGACCGGCCGCGCCCGGGCGGCCCCCGGTCAGCCCTTGAGGAAGCCGACGTCCTGGAAGCGCGGCGCGCCGAAGCCGTACGCGCCGGCGCCCGCCACCGTGTTGCGGACCGCCACCAGGTCGGGCCGCTGGTAGAGCGGCACCGAGTGGGCGAGCTGCCAGATCCGGGCGTCGGCCTCCTGCACCAGGTCGCGCTGGACGCCCGGGTCCAGTTCGCCGGCGGCCTTGTCGAAGAGCTGGTCGATCTCCTCGCTGCCGGTGCGCGCGTAGTTCAGGCCCACCACCGGCACGCCGTCCGCGCCCGGCCTGGGCTTGGCGTACAGCGCCCGCTCGTCGCCCGGGTAACCGGTGGACGGCCAGGAGAACAGCGCCAGGTCGAAGTCGCCGGTGGCCAGGTGCTGCGACACGAAGGTGTCGGGGGCGACCGGCTGCGGCTTGACCGCGATCCCGGCCGCGGTGAGCTCGGACGCCAGCTCGTCCGCCGTGCGGCGGGCGGTGGCGGGGCCGTCCGGGAGCAGCAGGGTGAGGCTCAGCTCCTTGCCGTCCTTGCTGCGGGTGGCGCCGTTCAGCGGCCAGCCCGCCTGGTCCAGCAGTTCGGCGGCCGGGGTGGTGCCGAGGGCGGCGCTGTTGTCCCGGTAGCCGTCCTGGTCGTTCATCAGCAGGTGGTTGCCGAGCGCCGCGGCCTTCACACCGAGCGGGCCGAGCGCGGCGGTGGCGGTCTTCTGCCGGTCGACCGCGCGGGCGACCGCCCGGCGGACCACCGGGTCGGTCAGCGGGCCGCGGGTGGAGTTCAGCGTCAGCTGGGTGAAGGCCGGAGCGGCGGCCCGGTGCAGGGTCAGGCCGGGCAGTGCCTCGGCCCGCTTCAGCGCCTGCGCGGAGGCCTCCGCAGCGGCGGCCGCGTCCGGCGGGGCGGCGCCGGCGCTGTCCGCCGGGACGGCGCGGTCGACCGAGGAGGTCAGCGCGGCGATGTCCAGCTTGTCCTGGTCCAGCGCGTCCAGCCGGTCGGCGGCCGGGACGGCGACGAAGTCCAGCTCGTCCGCCTTGACCGGGTCGCCCCACCAGTGCGGGTTGCGGGCCAGCACCACCTTGCCGGCGGCCTTGTCGTACGAGGTGACCGTGAACGGTCCCGCCGAAGTGCGGAAGGTGTCCGCCAGCGGCTGGTTGAAGGCCTGCGCGGTGCCGGTCACGGCGGCCGGGTAGAGCGGGCTGAACAGCTCCCGCCAGGCCGCGTACGGCTGCTTCAGCACCACCCGGACCTCGTGCGGGTCCGCGCCCTGGGTGACCGAGTCGATCTGGGCGTAGCCGCCCGGGTGGTCGGTGAGGTACGCCGGGTCGGCGCCGGAGAGCGCCTTCCACTGGGCGGTGAAGTCGGCGGCGGACAGCGGGGTGCCGTCGCTCCAGGCGGCGTTCGGGTTCAGCCGGTAGGTCACCGTCTGCGGGCTCTGGCCGGGCGGGGTGGACTCGGCGCCGGCCAGGTAGTCGGGGTCGGCGACGGGACGGGCCCGGGTGTCCAGCCGGAACAGGCTGGGCAGCAGGGCCCCGGCCAGCAGCGCGGAGTCGGCGGTGGCCTCCGGCTGGTGGACGTTGAGGGTGGCCGGGACGGCGTCCACGGCCCAGCGGAGCGTGCCGCCGTCGCGGACCGTCGAGCGGTCGGTGCCGCCCAGGTCGGCGGCGCCGGGGGCGGGCGCGGGGTCGTCCGAGCAGCCTGCTGCCGTCGTGGCGAGCAGGGCCGCGAGGGCTGCCGCGGCGAGCTGGGTGGCGCGCATGCGTTCCTCCGTCCGAACACACAGGTGGATCACCACTGAAGGCCACCCCCCGCGGCCCACCCCGCCGCCACGACGGACACTCCCCCACGAACCACCCACCCGGCCGAACCCCACACCCGGGGAGCGCCCCTCAGGGGCGCTGGGGGCACCCCCGGCCGAAGGCTGGGGGCGGAACTGCGCGGGACGGAAGGCCTCGTGCCTGCCAGGTGCCGTCGGCGTTCACCTGCACGTCGCTGTCTTCCGCCCTCGCGCAGTTCCCCGCGCCCCTGTCGGGTGCCCCGGTGCCCCAGCGCCCCCACGGAACCCCCCGGACGGGGGCCTCAGAGGGCCAGTTCGAACCAGACGATCTTGCCCTTGGGGGTGCGGCGGCTGCCCCAGCGTTCGGCGAGGAGGCTGACCAGCTGGAGGCCGCGGCCGCCCTCGTCGGTCTCCTGGGCGCGGCGCTGGCGGGGCTGGGCGTAGCCGTCGTCCCAGACCTCGCAGACCATGGTGCGGTCCTTGAGCAGCCGCAGCCTGATGTCGCCGCGGCCGTGCCGCAGCGCGTTGGTGACCAGTTCGCTGACCAGCAGCTCGGTGGTGTCGACGAGCTCGTCGAGGCCGCGGGTGAGCAGCCAGCCGCAGGCGAGTTCGCGGGCCTTGGCGACGGAGGTGAGGTGGGGCGGCAGCTTCCAGTCGCCGACCGAGTCCTCGGCGAGCGGGACGACCTTGGCCATCAGCAGGGCGATGTCGTCCTCCCCGTGGTGCGGGTTGAGCTCGTCGAGGACCTCGTCGCAGAGCTGCTCGAGCGCGCGGGAGCCGTTCTGGAGCGCCTCGCGGAAGGCCCGCAGTCCCTCGTCGAGCTGGTGCTTGCGGGACTCGACCAGGCCGTCGGTGTAGAGGCCGAGGATGGCGCCCTCGGTGAGGGTGACCTCGACCTCCTCGAAGGGTTCGCCGCCGACGCCGAGCGGCAGGCCGGGCGGGACCTCGAGCATCCGGGCCGGCTCGCCGGGGCTGAGCAGAGCGGGCGGCAGGTGGCCGGCGTTGGCGAAGACGCAGCGCTGCTTGACCGCGTCGTAGACGGCGTACACGCAGGTGGCGAGGTAGACCTCGGAGATCTCCTCGCCGAGCTGGGTGTCGTCGCCGAGGCCGCGGGCGATCTCGTCGAGGGCGGAGAGCACCTCGGCGGGGTCGAGGTCGAGCATGGCGAGGGTGCGGACGGCGGTGCGCAGCTGGCCCATGGCGACGGCGGCGCGCAGGCCGCGGCCCATCACGTCGCCGATGACCAGGGCGGTGCGGCTGCCGGGCAGCGGGATGACGTCGAACCAGTCGCCGCCGACCTCGGTGTTGTTGTTGCTGGGCAGGTAGCGGCGGGCGATCTCCAGGCCGCTGGCGGCGGGCTTGCCGGGGGGCAGCAGGCTGCGCTGGAGGATCAGGGCGCGTTCGTGCTCGCGGCGGTAGAGGCGGGCGTTGTCGACGCAGACGGCGGCGCGGGCGACCAGTTCCTCGGCGATGGCGACGTCGCGGGCGTCGAAGGGTTCGCTGCCGATCGCGCGGGAGAGCTGGACCAGGCCGAGGACCTGGTTGCGGGCGACCAGCGGGACGACCAGCGTGGAGCGCAGCAGCGGGTCGGGGCCGGGCTGGGGCACGGTGGAGCGGCCGGTGCGCAGGGCGCGGGCGTGCGGGGAGCGGGGCGGGTAGCAGAGGGTGCCGCCGGCCTCGGCGACCTGGACGGTGCCGCCCTGGTTGCCGAAGACCGAGGAGGCGTTGCCGACGCTGCTGCGGACGGCGACCCGGCGCAGTTCGCCGCAGCCGTCGAGGACGCCGGGGCGGCCGGTGAGCGGGCCGGCGTCGCCGGTGAGCAGGGCGGTGTACAGGTCGACGTTGGCGACGTCGCAGAACTGCGGGACGATCACGTCGAGCAGTTCGTTGGCGGTGGTCTCCAGGTCGAGGGTGGAGCCGATGTGGCTGCTGGCCTCGTTGAGGAGGGCGAGGTTGCGGCGGACGCCGGCGGCCTCGCGTTCGGCGATGTGCCGGCTGGTGACGTCCTGGACCTGGCCGGCCACGCCCATGGGGTGGCCGGCGGCGCTGTTGAGCCGGTAGAGCGAGATCGACCAGGCGCGGTTCTCGTCGCGGCGGGTGTGCTCGCGGCCGTCGGTGACGGAGCGGGCGACCGGGACGGAGCCGCTGAAGCGCAGGTCGAGGATGGGGGCGCCGCTGGCGAGGACCTTGCGCAGGGCGGCGGTGAGGCGTTCGGCGTCGCCGGCCGGGAAGAGGTCGGCCGGGCCGAGGCCCTGGAGGGCGGGCGGGGCGAGGCCGACGGCGGCGGCGAAGGCGTCGTTGACGCGCTGCAGGGTGAGCTGCGGGTCGAACAGGAAGAAGCCGGTGGGCGTCTGCCCGAAGACGGCCTCGGAGGCGGCGAGCTCGGTCTCGACGGTGCGCAGCCGGCCGAGGTCGACGGCCAGGCAGGTGGCGCCGGGGGCGTCGCAGCCGGTGCTGGCGGGCATCACGTACAGCTCGGCGAGGCCCTCGCCGCCGGCGGTGTCGCGGTAGGGGGCGGTGCCGACCCACTCCTCGCCGCCGAGGATCCGCTCCAGCCGGGCCCGGCCGCGCTGCCAGAGCTCGCGCGGGACGAAGGTGGTGATCGGGTCGGCGCCGACCGCGTCGGTGGCGGGGACGCCGAAGAACTCCGCGGCGCGGTCGCTCCACTGGCTGATCCGGCCGTCGGGGCCGATCGCGAAGGTGGCGACCCGGATGTAGTCGTAGATCGATCCGGCCGGGCCGTGGCCCCAGCCTGCGGGCGCGGGTGCGGGGACCGGGCGCCGTGCCCCGATCGGGGCGCCCGGCTGCCCGGGCACGGCGGCATGACCGCTGCCACTCGTGGCGTTCCGCGCCGGAAGACTGTTCAACGGACCGACCCCTCCAACCCGTGCCCATCCGGATGTCGAGAAGACCGAATATTCGAAGTCCGAGTATTCATCATCCGGGCACGGGCGCACACGTCCCTGACATCACAACATCGAATCGGGCAGTTGAACCCCGGTGTCCGGGTCAAAGTGGTAAGGCTCGTCCGGGTGTTCGACCAGCGGGAGTTCGAACCAGACCGCCTTGCCCATGCCCTCGGAGCGGGCGCCCCAGTGCAGGGCGAGCCGGCGGACCAGTTCGAGGCCGCGGCCGCCCTCGTCGGCCTCGGCGGCGTGCCGCTCGCGGGGCGGGTCGGGCAGCGGGTCGGAGATTTCCACGAGGAGCGTCTCGCCGAGGGTCAGCCGGACCCCGATCGGGGCGCTGGCGTACCGGACGGAGTTGGTGACCAGCTCGCTGACCAGCAGCTCGGCGGTGTCGGTGAGGTGCTCGACGCTCCATTCGGCGAGCGCGCCGCGGACCAGCCGGCGGGCCCGGGAGACGGCGGTGGGCTCGGCGGGCAGCGTCCAGCCGGCGGTGGGGACGCCGGCCTGTCCGCGGCCGAGCCGGGCCAGCAGCAGCGCCACGTCGTCCGGCTCGCGGCCCTGCTCCATGGTGTCCAGCACCGCCTCGCAGGCCTGCTGGATCGAGGCGTACGGCTGTTCGAGGACGCTGAGCAGCCGGCCGAGGCCGACGTCGAGGTCCTTGTCGCGGGACTCCACCAGGCCGTCGGTGCACATCGCCAGCAGGCTCCCCTCGGGGATCTCCACCTCGATCGACTCGAACGGGACCCCGCCCACCCCCAGCGGCGCGCCGGAGGGCAGGTCCAGCACCTGGCCGACCCCGCCGGGCAGCGGGCCGCCGCTGCGGGCCGGCGCCTCGGTGCCGTCGTCCTTCGGGACGATCAGCACCGGCGGGATGTGGCCCGCCTTGGTGGCCACCAGGCGGCCGGTGGCGGGGTCGAAGACGGCGTAGACGCAGGTCGCCAGGAGCGCCTCGTCCGGGCCCTGGGCGAGGTCGTCGGCGAGTTCGTGGACGTGCCGCAGCAGGACGTCCGGCGGGAGGTCCAGCCCGGCCAGGGTGCGCACCGCGGTGCGCAGCCGGCCCATCGTGGCGGCGGCCCGCAAGCCGTGGCCCATCACGTCGCCGACCACCAGCGCGGTGCGGTCGCCCGGCAGCGGGATGACGTCGAACCAGTCGCCGCCGACCTCGGTGCCGCTGCTGCCGGGGACGTAGCGGTAGGCCACCTCGACGCCGGTGGGCTGGGGCACCTGCTGGGGCAGCAGGGTGCGCTGCAGGGTGAGCGCGGCGGTGCGTTCGCGGGCGTACAGCCGGGCGTTGTCGAGCGAGGAGCCGGCCCGGTCGGCGAGCTCGACGGTGAAGGCCAGGTCGTCCCGGTCGAAGCCCTCGCGGTACCCGGCGCGGCTGACCACCAGCAGTCCGATCACGATGCCGCGGGCGCGCAGCGGTACCACCAGCCGGGAGTGCACCCCGAGCTCGTGGGCGGCCTGCACCTTGGGGTCGCCCGGGTAGCTGAGGTCGCTCAGCTCGTCGCTGCCGGAGAGCAGCTCCGGCACGCCGCTGCGCAGCACCCGTCCGAACGCGGAGTCCTCGGAGAAGGTGATCCGGGCGCCGCGGCGCAGCATCGCCTCGACCTCGGGGCCGTCCTGGACGGAGGCCACCCCGAGCTGGAGCAGCGAGGTGCGGCGGTCGTGGCCGTGCCGGGGCAGGTCGTCCCCGTGGGCGACCGCCTGGAGCAGGATCACGCCGGCGTAGTCGGCCAGCCGGGGCACCACCGCGCCGGCCAGTTCCTGGGCGATCCGGGAGGCGTCGAGCAGGTCCCCGACCCGGGAGCCGAACTCGTTGAGCAGCGAGAGGCGGCGGCGGGCGTGCTCGACCTTGGCGACCGCCCGGTAGCGCTCGGTCACGTCCATCACGGTGCCGGAGATGCCGAGCACCCGGCCGGAGCGGTCGGTCATCCGGCTGTAGGAGATCGAACGGAAGCCGGAGCGGGCGGTCAGCGGTGAGGCGAGGGTGACGTCGATCACGGGTTCGCCGGTGGCCAGCACCTGGCGCTGGATCGCGGTGATCTCGTCGGCGGCCCGCTCGGGCAGGGTCTCGCCGGTGGTGCGTCCGACGTGGTCCTCGGCGAGGACGCCGTTCATCTCGGCCAGGGTCTGGTTGACGGCGGTGTAGCGCAGGTCGGTGTCGAGGATCGCGATGCCGAGCGGGGACTGTTCGAACAGGGCGTCGCGGACCGCGAGGTCGCGCTCGACGGCCCGCAGGGTGGCCGCGTCGGCGAGGGCGACCTGGAGGAACGGCGTGCCGTCGCCGTCGACCAGCAGCGAGATCCGGGCCTCCACCGGGACCTGGGCGCCGTCCCGGTCGGCGAGCTCGGTGAAGCCGTGCCAGCGGCCGAGGCGCAGGGTCTCCGCGATGGCGGCGCGGGCCTGGGCGACCAGCTCCGGGTCGCCCATCAGCTCGTCGATCAGCCGGCCCACCAGCACCTCGCTGGGCCAGCCGAGCATCTCCTCGGCGGCGGGGCTCCAGAGCACCACCCGCCCGCCGGTGTCCAGGATCGCGATGGCGACCTTCACCACGTCGAACAGGCTGCCGCCGTCGCGCTCGGCGGGCAGCCGGGCCGGGGCGCCCTCGCGCGGGGCGGCGGTGTTGGCGGGGGGCGTGCCCGGGTAGGCCAGGGTGGGGCGCCCGCGTCCGGAGACGGCCGCGGGCGCGACGGGTTCGCGCGCGGGCTGCTCGGCCGGCTCGGGCTCCGCGGCGGCGCCGGGTGGCCGGGCGGGTCCGCGCAGGCGGGCCCGGGCGGCCGCGCCACCGGGGAGGCGGCCACCGGAAAGACGGCCACCGCGCAGGCCGGGCCGGGAGGCGCGGCGCGAGCCCCGCCCGGGGAGTCCCCGGGCCCGCCGCTCTCCCTCGCCGCTTCCCGTGCTCACCACCTACGGGGCCTCCGGCTTCCGGGCGGCGCACCACGGCGGGACGCCGGGGTGCGGGCAGCCGCCGCGCGGCGTCCGGTCCGGGCCCACCGGGCCGGGCTCACCGATCGTGACGAATGCTGCCGAACAGTGACATACCCCACTGGAGCCGGGCCTACCCCGGCATACGGGTCGTCTTTACGGCGTGACCTGCCTGGACCAACGCCCGGCGGCGCTCACCGCGCCGGACCGCCCAGCAGGGCGGCGACGTGCGGCAGGACCTCGCGGTCGTGCTCCAGCCAGTCGACGTCCTCCAGCTCGTCGGGGCCGAGCCAGCGCAGCTCCGAGTGGTCCTCCAGCGGGCGCGGCTCGCCGTCGACCAGTTCGGCCGCCCAGATCCGCAGCTCCAGGCCGGCCCGGATCGGCCAGCGGCCCGGCAGCTGCCGCAGCGCCCGCGCCCGGATGCCCAGTTCCTCCAGCAGCTCGCGCTCCAGCGCCTGCTCCTGGCTCTCGCCGGGCTCGGCCTTGCCGCCCGGGAACTCCCAGTAGCCCGCCACCTCGGGCGGGGCGCTGCGCCGCGCCGCCAGTACCCGGCCCCGGTGGATGAGGGCCCCACCGACCACGATCCGCGTCTCCATGGCCCACGACCCTATGCGGACTCGCGCTCCACCCAGTACAGCTGCTTGTGGCCGCGGGCCTCGAACTCGGCGGCGAGCTGCTCGGCGGCCGCCCGGGTCAGCCCGCCCGCCACCAGGTACCGGTTGCCGTTGTCGTCCTGGCGCATCACCCGAAAGGTCTCCACACCGCGACGGTACCGGGCCCGGCCCGGTGGGGGACGGGCCGGGCCCGGAGCAGAACTCCGACCGTAGGCACGGCTTGCTACCGCCGGGTACGGAGGTGGTTAACAACAGGTAAGGCGCGCGTCGCGCCTGCCGCCCGGAGAGTGCTCCGGTGCGGTGCTCCGACGGGCGGCGCGAGACTACCGGAGTGCGCCAGGGTTGGACGTACCGTCGGCGAACGCGCGGCAAACTAGCGGCGACACACCGTCCCGCCCCTTGGGACGGCGGGATCGGCGCTCGACCGGGCGGTCCGGGCGCGCGGACAATCGCAGCCATGGGAAAGACCTACGAACACATCGACGACCGCCTGCGGAAGTTCATCGAGAGTCAGCCGGTCTTCTTCACCGCCACTGCCCCGCTCGCCGCCGACGGGCACGTCAACCTCTCCCCCAAGGGGCGGTCCGGCACCCTCGTGGTGCTGGACGAACTCACCCTGGCCTACCTGGACTTCGGCGGCAGTACCGCCGAGACCCTGGCGCACCTGCGGGAGAACGGCCGGATCACCCTGATGTGGTGCGCCTTCGAGGGCCCGCCGACCGTGCTGCGGGTCCACGGGCGCGGCGAGCCGGTGTTCCGGGACGACCCGCGGTTCGCCGGGCTGCTCGGGCGCTTCCGCCCGGAGGCGGACGGCGCGGGCCTGCGCGCGGTGGTCCTGGTCACCGCGGAACGGGTGAGCGACTCCTGCGGGTTCGCCGTCCCGTACCTGGACTACCGCAGCGACCGGGAGCTGCACGCCCAGCACTTCGGCCGCAAGAGCGACGAGGAGTTCCGCGCCTACTGCGAGGGCAAGCCGTACGTCGGCACCAGCCTGGACGGGCTGCCCGCGCTGCCCATGCCGCTGCCGCCCCGGCCGGTCTGATCCGGCGGGGGCGGCAGCGGGCGCGCCGGGGCGCGCCGGGGTCGGCCGCGGGGCGTCAGCCGATGGTGAACCAGGTGGTGCGGGACTTCTTCCACTCCGGGTGGGTCAGGTCCTTGGCCTCGGTGCCGTCGTTGTAGAGGTCCGCCGAGCCGTCGTCGGTGATCAGCTGGGCGCGCGCGCCGGGCACCGACAGGTCCGGGACGTCGACCACGGCCTCCCAGCCGCCCGCGTCGCTGGTCGGCAGGTCGAGCACCTTGACCGGGGCGTCCGAGGGCTGCCCGGTCCAGCGGTAGAGCGCGTACGGGTCGGAGTTGTCGTCGGCGGCCCAGGAGCCCGCCACGATCAGGTACTGGCCGGCCGCGTTCTTGCGGATGTCACGGACCGACAGGCCGCCGAGGTCCAGCGTGACCGGGGTGCCGAAGGTGGCGTGCACCGAGCCGCCGGCCAGCTTGTCGAGGTTGGTGACGGGCACCAGCAGCGCCTTGCCGCCGTTCGCCGGCGGCACCAGCGGCGCCCGGAAACCCACGTACGCGGTGGTGGTGGAGCCCGGCGCGAACTCCAGGCCCTCCACGTTGAAGCCGTCGATCTCCTTGGGGATCTCGCCCGCGGCGGAGCCGGCCGCGAAGCCGTACCGGTTGCCGTTGGCCTTGTCCCAGGCGATCAGGTCGGCCCGCAGCCCCTTGTACGAGCCGCCGAGCGCCAGCTGGGTGGCGGCGCCGGAGCCGGTCACCGTGGTGGTGAACAGGGTGGCCCGGTCGGCCTTGATCTCGCCGTCCTTGTTGTTGCCCAGCGAACCCAGCCAGTAGATCGTGTTGCCGACCCGGGTGGCCGCCTCGATGTCGATCTCCTTGGAGACGCCGAGCGCCGAGGAGAAGTCCCAGGTGCGCACCGGCGCGCCGGAGGCGTTGCGGTCGTACAGCCGCAGCACGTTGGACTCGTCGTCGGCGACCACGATGTAGCCGCCGCCCGCGTCCACCGCCGCCGAGGCGTCGCTGGAGCCGGTCAGGTAGCGGGCGTCCGCCGAGTGCTGGACGGCGGCCGAGGCCGCGTAGTGCAGCGTCTTGGTGGCCGTCTTGCCGCCGAGACCGGTGACCTTGACCGTCAGGTCGGTGTAGCCGACCCCGCGCGCGGCGACCGTCAGGGTGCGGGTGCCGGTCGTGCCGGTCACCGACACGTCGGTGGTCTTCGCCACCGAGGACTTGCTGGTGGCCGAGGCGGCGACGGTGAGCGCGGAGGCGTCCGCGCCGCTCTGCGCGACCGTCACGGTGACCGTCGGGTCGCCGGTGGCTCCCACGGCGCCGGACAGGTAGGCCGCCGACAGGGAGATGGTGGGGGTGCCGTAGCTCGCCGCGGTGGCGGGAGCGGCGAGCGCGGGTACGGCGGCGAGCACGAGTGCTGCCGCGGCGAGACCGAGCGAGCTGGGACGGGACACCTGATGGCCCTTCGACGGACGGGGGATGCGAGGACCGGACCAGGGTGGTGGCGGCGGGCGAACGGCGGAGATACAACGGCCGGTGGTTCGGCGAACAGCTCACCGCGAGCGGTGGCGCGGGGCGCGGGCCGTAGCGCGGGGCGCGAGTCGTAGCGTGGGGGTGAACCGCCAGCCCGCACCGACAGATCGGACCGGTCCATGCCCGCCGCCGCACGCCCGTACGTCCTGCTGAGCGCCGCCGTCTCGGTCGACGGCCGCCTCGACGACGCCGGCCCCGAGCGGCTGCTGCTCTCCAACGCCGAGGACTTCGACCGGGTCGACCGGCTGCGGGCCGGCTGCGACGCGATCCTGGTCGGCGGCAACACCCTGCGCCGCGACAACCCCCGGCTGCTGGTCAACTCCGCGGACCGCCGGGCGGCCCGGGAGGCGGCCGGGCGGCCCCCGTACCCGCTGAAAGTCACCCTGAGCGCGAGCGGCGACCTGTCGGCCGGGCTGAACTTCTGGCACACCGGCGGCGCCAAGGTCGCGTACACCACCGATGCCGCCGCGCCCCGGCTGCGGGCCGCGCTGGCGGGACTGGCGGACGTGGTGGCGGCGGGCCCGCAGGTCGGGCTGGGAGCCGTGCTGGACGACCTCGGCGCGCGCGGCGTCGAGCGGCTGATGGTCGAGGGCGGCGGCAGCGTGCACACCCAGTTCCTGGCCGAGGGGCTGGCCGACGAGCTCCAGCTGGCGCTCGCCCCGCTGCTGGTCGGCCAGGCGGACGCGCCGCGCTTCCTCGGCACCGCCGACTTCCCGGGCGGACCCGGGCGGCGGATGCGGCTGCTGGAGGCACGTACGGTGGGGGACGTCGTCCTGCTCAGGTACGCCCCGAAGGAGTCCACCCCGTGACCAGCGAGCTGCAGTGGCTGACGCGCGCCGTCGAACTGTCCCGCAACTGCCCGCCGTCCACGACCGCGTTCTCGGTCGGCGCGGTGATCGTCGGCGCCGACGGCGAGCTGCTCAGCGAGGGCTGGAGCCGGGAGGGCGACCCGAACGACCACGCCGAGGAGGCCGCGCTCGCCAAGCTGCCGGCCGGCGACCCGCGCCTGCGCGGTGCGACCGTGTACAGCTCGCTGGAGCCCTGCGGGCAGCGCGCCTCCCGGCCGCTGACCTGCGCGCAGCGGATCATCGCGGCCGGGGTCCCGCGGGTGGTGGTGGCCTGGCGCGAGCCGGACCTGTTCGTGACGGCCTGCCAGGGCACGGCGCTGCTCACCGCCGCCGGGGTCGAGGTCGTCGAGCTGCCGGAGCTGGCGGAGGCGGCCCGGGCGGTCAACGCGCACCTGTTGGGGCGATGAGTTTGTATTCTGGGGGAACAAACCAGCTCCCAGGAGGTACCCGGATGTCCGCCACCACCCCGCCGGCCACGGCCCCGACCGCCACCACGGGCAACCCCACGACGCTGCCCGCCCGGGCGCTGCTGCTCGACATGGACGGCACCCTGGTCAACTCCGACGCGGTGGTCGAACGCTGCTGGCGCCGCTGGGCCGCCCGGCACGGTCTGGACGGGGACGCCGCGATGAAGGTGGTGCACGGCCGCCAGGGCCACCTCAGCATGGCCATCCTGCTGCCCGACCGCCCGATGGAGACCAACCTGGCGGAGAACCGGCAGATGCTCGCCGAGGAGACCGCCGACGTCGACGGCGTGATCCCGGTCCCCGGCGCGGAGTCCTTCCTGGCCGCCCTGGCCGGTCTCCCGCACGCCCTGGTCACCTCCGCCGACGAGGCACTCGCCCGGGTCCGGATGGGCGCGGCCGGGCTGCCGCTGCCCGCACTGCTGGTCACCGCCGAGTCGGTCGGCGCCAGCAAGCCCGACCCCGAGGGCTTCCTCAAGGCCGCCGCCGAACTCGGCGTCGACCCGGCCGACTGCATCGTCTTCGAGGACTCCGAGGCCGGGGTGGCGGCCGGCCGCGCGGCCGGCATGCGCGTGGTGGGCGTCGGCCCGCGGGCCGCGGCCCACCGGCCGACCGCCCACGTCGCCGACCTGACCGCCGTCACCGTCCGGGCGGACGGCGACGGCGGGATCGTGCTGCTGCTCGGCTGACGGGGCGCCTGGCGACCCGGTGACCCGGCGGGTGCCAGGGTGACCCGGCGGGTGTCAGGGCGCCGCGGGCGGGAGGACGGCGTTGGCGAGCCCCAGCACGTACTTCATGTCCGCGCCGCCGACATCGGTGGGGTTGAACGAGTACACGATCGTGCGGGCCAGGTCGCGGGTGGCGAACACCCCGCTGGTCCAGCCGGGGCGGGTGCCGGTCTTGCCCCACAGGTCGACGCCGTTGAGCACGGTGTGCTCCAGCCCCATGCTCATGCAGGCCCGCCCCGCGTCGGGACCGGCCGCGCAGTGGCTGCTGCTGCGGTTGGGCACGTCCGGGACGGTGAACAGCAGCTTCTGCTGCGCGGCGGGCAGCAGCCGGCCCCGGAACAGCGCCGTCACGAAGCGGTCCAGGTCCGGCGCGCTGGAGATCAGCCCGCCCTCCGCCCACGGGAACGGGCTCTGCTCGGTGACGTCCACCCGCCGGGTGCCGCCGCTGCCGTCCGGCACGCTCAGGTAGGCCCGGGCGGACGGGCGGGCGAGCAGCGGATCGTCCGCGGCGGGGACGTCGGTGTCCCGCAGGCCCAGCGGGCGGATGATCCGGCTGCGCACCTCGTGCGCGTAGCTGTGGCCGGTGACCTTCTCGATCAGCAGGCCCGCCACGAAGGTGTTCATGCCGTTGTACTGCTGCGCGGTGCCCGGCTCGAAGCTCATCGACTGGCCCGCCATCGAGCCGACCACCTGCTGCGGGGTGAGGCTCTGGAACCGGTGCTCGGCGAACCAGGCGTTGGAGCCGTCGCCCCAGCCGTCCCCGGTGCCGTTCGGCAGGCCGCTGGTGTGGTTCAGCAACTGCCCCACCGTGACCGGCGCCAGGCCGGCGGGCAGCACGCCCGGCAGGTAGCCCTGCACGGGGGCGTCCAGGTCGAGGCGGTGCTCGGCGGCCAGTTGGAGCACCACGGTCGCCGTGAACACCTTGGAGATGCTGCCGATCCGGAACCGCCCGTCGACGTCGACCGGTCGGCCGGTCGCCAGGTCCCCCTCGCCCCAACTCGTGCTGTACTGCCCGGCGCTGCCGCTCAACCGCAGCAGCGCGCCGGTCAGATCGGCGTTCGGCAGCGCGGGCACCGCCCGCCGGATCGCCGCCCGGTCCAGCGGCGGCAGCTTCACCCGTGCCCCCTGCCCGTCCGCGGTCGCGGCAGCCACCGCGCCCGCTCCGGTGGGCTCGGCCGCCAGGGCCGGCGCGGCCGCCCCCGCGGTGAGTGCCACGAGCAGCGCGCCGGTGGCGGCGATCGTCGACCAACGGGTGCGGTTCACCTTCGAGTTCATACCTGCGTTCCCCCGGTTCCGGTACCTCCGGGCCGGCCTCCCCGACCCCGCCACCCACCCTGCCGGCACCCCGCCGCCGAACCATCGGGGATCGCCCCCGAACCAACCCGGACCGGCCCATGACACGACGTCAGGGTCACCCTGGACCCGCCCGAGCCTGACCGGACCACCCCGGGCCGACGCGGACACACTCGCGCCCTTCTCCCGCGCCGCTCGGAGACGGCCTGCCTGGAGCGCAGCCACGGCAACGCACGCCGAAGGCCGAGGGCCGCTACCGTGAAGCCATGACCGCACTGCCCGACTGGATGCGCCCGCCGCGCGCGGAAGGCTGGTTCGCGGAGGATCTCGACCGCCTCCCCGAGGCGCCGCGCCATACCGAGCTCATCGACGGAGCCCTCGTCTTCATGATGTCGCCCCAGCGGTCCTGGCATGGCCGCCTCGTCACCACCCTGGCCACAACGCTCATGGCACAGGCACCGGCCGGGTTCGAGGTCGAGCGGGAGATGACCATTCGCCTCGACGCCCGCAACCGCCCCGAGCCTGACCTCCTGCTGACCGACCTGCCCTACGACCCCGACCGCACCTGGTACGCCCCCGAGGATGTCGCGCTCGTCGTGGAGGTCGTGTCACCCGAGTCCGCCCACCGCGACCGCACGGTAAAACTCCGCAAGTACGCCGAAGCCGGAATCCCTCACTACTGGTGCATCGAAGAGGAGAACGGGGCGCCCGTGGTCCACGTCTACGAGCTCGACGGACCGACCACCGCCTACGCCCCCGCCGGAATCTTCCGCGGCACCCTCCAGCGCCCGGTGCCCTTCGGGATCCGCGTGGACCTCGACGGTCTCACACCGCCCCGCACCAGCTGAGGGGCCGGCACGGCGACCACTCCCGACCTGCGGGGGCGACGCTCCGACTGCACATCGCAGCGGAACTCCCGGCACAGGCCATCGTCCTGCCGTCCTGGCACGACGCCCTGGCCGGCTCCCGGCCCCCGGCTCTCAACTCCGACCACCTCGAGGACCACCCGGACCACCCCGCCGTCCGCGACCGCTTCCTCGCCGCACTCCGGCTCCCGCCGGCCACCGACCGGGAAGTCCTGGACCGCCTGCTCACCACCGCCGCCCGCACCGTCCCCGACGGGTTCCTCCCCCACGTCCCCGGCGAGGAGGAGCCCGCCTTCGAGCCGATGCTCGAACCGTCCGCGGAGTAGCAGCACGGCGAAGGGGCCGGACTCCACGGAGTCCGGCCCCTTCGCGGCCCGCGCGCGCGAGGCGTCGACTACTCGTTGAAGGAGGCCTACCATTCCCACGAACGCCTATTGTGTACACATGGGACACTCGGTACACTTGGGCGCATGACGCAGCCGCTGCCCATAGAGTCCATCCGCGACGTGCGTGCACACCTCGCCGAGGTCGTGGAGCGTGCCGACCGGGACGACGTGCCCACGGTGATCACACGCCGCGGCAAGGAGGTCGCCGCCGTCGTCTCCATCGAAGTGCTGCGCAAGTACCAGGAGTGGGAAGAGCGCGAGATCAACCGGATCATCGACGAGCGCATGGCCAACCCCGCACCAGGTATCCCGATCGAGGACATCATGAGGGAGACACTGGCGCGCAGTGAGTGAGTACCGAACCGTCTTCCGCCCCGAGGCGCAGGCCGAGCTTCGGAAGATCCCCCGCGACATGGCACTGCGCATCCTGGCCAAGCTGACCGAGCTGGAAAGCGATCCGCTCGGCTTCAACACCACCGCACTCGTGTCCCAGCCGGAGCGTCGCCGCCTGCGAGTCGGCGATTACCGCGTCGTCTACACGATCGACAACGGGGAGCTGGTGGTCTGGGTCGTTCACGTGGGACACCGGTCCACAGTCTACGAGGCATGATCGCCACCGACCCTGCGCCAGAACATCCAGCACCCATCCAGCACGGCGACGGCGAAGGGGCCGGACTCGACGGAGTCCGGCCCCTTCCGGCCTGGCGAGGCGTCGACTACACGTTGAAGCGGAACTCCACCACGTCGCCGTCCTGCATGACGTACTCCTTGCCCTCGATGCGGGCCTTGCCCTTGGCGCGGGCCTCGGCGATGGATCCGGTCTCGACCAGGTCGTCGAAGGAGATGACCTCCGCCTTGATGAAGCCCTTCTGGAAGTCGGTGTGGATGACTCCGGCGGCCTCGGGGGCGGTGGCGCCCTTCTTGATGGTCCAGGCCCGGGTCTCCTTGGGGCCGGCGGTGAGGTAGCTCTGGAGGCCGAGGGTCTCGTAGCCGACGCGGCCGAGGGTGGCCATGCCGGTCTCCTCCTGGCCCATGGACTGGAGGAGTTCGAGGGCCTCGTCCTCGTCCATGCCGATCAGCTCGGACTCGATCTTCGCGTTGAGGAAGATCGCCTCGGCCGGGGCGACCAGCGCGCGCTGCTCGTCCTTGAAGGCCTCGTCGGTCAGCTCGTCCTCGTCGACGTTGAAGACGTAGAGGAACGGCTTGGTGGTGAGCAGGTGCAGCTCGCGCACGGAGGAGGCGTCGAAGCCGACCTCGAAGAGCGTCTTGCCGGACTCCAGGACCTTCTGGGCCGCCTCGGCCGCCGCCAGGGTGGCCGCCGACTCCTTCTTCAGTCGGGCCTCCTTCTGCAGGCGGGGCAGCACCTTCTCGATCGACTGCAGGTCGGCGAGGATCAGCTCGGTGTTGATGGTCTCGATGTCGTCCTTGGGCGAGACCTTGCCGTCCACGTGCACCACGTCCGGGTCGACGAAGGCCCGGATGACCTGGCAGATCGCGTCCGACTCGCGGATGTTGGCGAGGAACTTGTTGCCCAGCCCCTCACCGACCGACGCGCCGCGCACGATGCCGGCGATGTCCACGAAGTCCACCGTCGCGGGCAGGATGCGCTGCGAGCCGAAGATCTCGGCGAGCTTGGCCAGCCGGGCGTCCGGGACGCCGACCACGCCGACGTTGGGCTCGATGGTGGCGAACGGGTAGTTGGCCGCCAGCACGTCGTTCTTGGTCAGGGCGTTGAACAGGGTCGACTTGCCGACATTCGGCAGACCGACGATTCCGATCGTGAGCGACATGTAGCGATGTCCCGTGGGCTTGGAGGGAGGTGGAACGGCACCGGTCCGGGCCGATCCCCCAGTCTACGGGGCGCCGTCACGCGGACCGGTCGGGCTCCGGGATCCGCTCCAGGAACTCCAGCCGGTTGCCGAACGGGTCCGCCGAGTGGAAGCGGCGGTACCCGGGGAGGCCGGAGTCCCACCGCACCGGGCTGCCGTGCTCCGCCAGCCGGGCCGCCAGCGCGTCCAGCGAGCCGACCAGGATGCCGGGGTGCGCCTTGGGCGAGGGCACGTGACCGTCGACCGCCCCGAGGTGCACCTCGACCCCGCCGCCCCGGAACCAGCAGCCCCCGCGGGCCGCCAGTACCGGCGGCTTCGCCAGCTCGGCCATCCCGAGCACGCCCGCCCAGAACTCCCGGCAGCGCTCCTCGGAGCCCCGCGGCACGTCCAGCTGGACGTGGTGCAGCCGCTCGAACGTGAAGTCCCCCATGCCGGGTCCCGTGCCTGTCGCCATGCCGGTCCGCCTCTCCCCCGGCCGGAGACCTTAGCCCCCTTCCGGACACGGGGGAAGCAATCCGCGGGCATTACACAGTGTGGCGATGATCGGACCGTACGTTGGTCGGGTGGAGCAGAGCATCCGTACCCAGCCGCCCGGGCCGAGACGGCGGCCGCCGACCCCGGCCGCCGCCGAGGCCGCCGTACCGGGGCCCGCCACGCCCCCCGACTCCCGGCTGCGCACCGCCTCCGGCCCCCGCCCCCGTACCGCGCCCCGGATCCGGCTGCGGCTGCCGGCCGCCCCGCGGCGGCGCGGCGGCCGGCCGACCCGGCTGACCGCGGTCGGCACCGGGGTGGTCGCGGTGCTGGCCACGCTGGCGGTGGCGCTGGTGGACCGGCTGCTGTTCGGCGGCCTCGGGGTGCTGTTCGGGCTGGGCTACCTGGCGGTCTGCTTCCAACTGGCGGTGCGGGTACGGCTGTCGGACCTGCCGGCCGCGCCGATCAGCGGTCCGATCGCGTTCGCCGCCGCCCTGGTGCTCTGCCAGCCGGACCCGGCGCACGGGATCACCGGGCACGTGGTGTCGCTGGCCGCCGGGCTGGCCCTGCGGGCCGGGTGGCTGTTCGCCGGCACCGGGCTGGCCGTACTGATCGTCGGCGCCCGCTTCCTCGCCCAGCGCCGGATCCGCCGGAGCCGGTGACGGCCGCGGCCACAGTCACAGCCGCAGCCGCAGTCACCTAGGACTCCGCCGACGCCCCGGCCCCGGCCCTACCCACGGCCCCGGCCCCGGCCCGCCGCTCAGCCGGATTTGGCGGCGGCCATCGCCGCGCCGACGATGCCCGCGTCGTTGCGCAGCTCGGCCGGGACCACCTCGGCCTCGCGCCGGGTGAGCAGCGGCAGGAACTTCTCGTGCTTGCGGCTCACCCCGCCGCCGATGATGATCAGCTCCGGCGAGAACAGCCGCTCGACCATGCCGAGGTACTCGTCCACCCGTTCGGCCCACTGCGGCCAGCTGAGGTCGTGCCGCTCCCGTGCGGCCGAGGCGGCCCGGTGCTCGGCGTCCTTGCCGCGCAGCTCCAGGTGGCCGAGTTCGGTGTTGGGCACCAGGGCGCCGTCCACGAAGAGCGCGCTGCCGATGCCGGTGCCGAAGGTGAGCACCAGGACCACCCCGCCGTGCCCGTGCCCGGCCCCGTAGGTGAGCTCGGCGAGGCCGGCGGCGTCGGCGTCGTTGAGCACGGTGGCCGGCAGGCCGAGGGCGTCCGAGAACAGGCCGGCGGCGTCCTCGCCGATCCAGCGCTTGTCCACGTTGGCGGCCGTCCGGGTCTGTCCGCCGACCACCACGCCCGGGAAGGTCAGCCCGACCGGGCCCTGGTGGCCGAAGTGTCCGACCACCTCGGCGACCGCCGCCACCACCGACTCCGGGGAGGCGGGGTGGGGCGTCAGCACCTTGTGTCTCTCCTGGGCCAGCGCACCGCGTTCCAGGTCGACCGGCGCGCCTTTGATGCCGGAGCCGCCGATGTCCACACCGAAGACCGTCGTCATGCCGCAGCCACCCTCCGTTTTCCACAGCCTGTGCACAAAAGTACGGGCGCAGGACCGCCCCCGCCTGCTGATACCCCGGGTGCGCCGACACGACGCCGGTACGACGCCGGTACGCCGCCGGCCCGGTGGCCGGACCGCACCGCGCCGGGACAGCACGGAGCGCGGGACAGCACGGAGCCCGGGACCCCGTGGGCCCCGGGCTCGGTGGGAGGAGCGGGAGGGAGCGGCAGAGGCCGGCAGGGCTCAGAGCCGGCCGGCGGCCTCGGCGCGCAGGTCGCGGCGGAGCTCCTTGGGCAGCGAGAAGATCAGGTGCTCCTCGGCCGTCTTGACGGTCTCCACGTCCGCGTAGCCGCGCTCGGCCAGGAACGCGAGCACGCCGTCGACCAGGATCTCCGGCACCGAGGCGCCGCTGGTCAGGCCGACCGTGGTGACGCCCTCCAGCCAGGCCTCGTCGATCTCGTCGGCGAAGTCGACCAGGTACGCGGCCTTGGCGCCGTACTCCAGGCCGACCTCGACCAGCCGGACCGAGTTGGAGGAGTTCTTGGAGCCGACCACGATCAGCAGGTCCGTCTCGGGCGCCATCTGCTTGACCGCGACCTGGCGGTTCTGGGTGGCGTAGCAGATGTCGTCGCTGGGCGGGCTGACCAGCAGCGGGAAGCGCTTCTTCAGCTCGCCGACGGTGGCCATGGTCTCGTCGACCGACAGGGTGGTCTGGGACAGCCAGACCACCTTGGACTCGTCGCGGACCTGCACGTTGGCGACGTCCTCGGCACCGTCCACCAGGTGGATCCGGTCCGGGGCCTCGCCCATCGTGCCGATGACCTCCTCGTGGCCCTCGTGGCCGACCAGCAGGATGTCGTAGTCCTCGTCGGCGAAGCGCACGGCCTCCTTGTGCACCTTGGTCACCAGCGGGCAGGTGGCGTCGATGGTGGCGAGCTTGCCGGCCTTGGCCTCGTCGTGGACGGCCGGGGCGACGCCGTGGGCCGAGAAGACCACGATCGAGCCCTCCGGGACCTCCTGGGTCTCGTCGACGAAGATCGCGCCGCGCTTCTCCAGGGTCTGCACGACGTACTTGTTGTGGACGATCTGCTTGCGGACGTAGATCGGTGCCCCGTACTGCTCCAGGGCCTTCTCCACGGCGATCACGGCGCGGTCGACGCCCGCGCAGTAGCCCCGGGGGGCGGCGAGCAGGACACGGCGCTGAGCAGTGGTGGACATGGCTCCATCGTACGGGCGGCGGCGGGGCGGGCCAACGCGTGTCGCCGCTCGGACGCGAAGCGGCGGAACCGATCGGCGAAGGTGATCAAATGGGCGGGGTGAACGAGGAAGCCGGGTCGGGCGGGTCGGACGGTCTGCGGCGCACCCTCGGCGTGCGGGACCTGATGGTCTACGGGCTGCTGTTCATCGCCCCGATGGCCCCGGTCGGCGTGTTCGGGGTGCTGGACGCGAAGAGCCACGGCGCGGTCGCGGCGGTGTACCTGGCGGCGACGGTGGCGATGGGGTTCACCGCGCTGTCGTACGCCGAGATGGTGCGGGCGGTGCCGCGGGCGGGGTCGGTGTTCGCGTACGCACGGGCCGGGCTGGGCGAGGCGCCGGGGTTCGTCGCCGGGTGGATGGCGATGCTGGACTACCTGCTGATCCCGGCGGTCGCGTACCTGTTCTCCGGGATCGCGCTGAACTCGCTGGTGCCGGGCGTGTCCCGGTGGGTGTGGACGGCGCTGGCGGTGCTGGTCACCACGGCGCTCAACCTGGCCGGGGTGCGGACGGCGGCCGCGGTGGGTTTCGCGGTGCTGGCGCTGGAGGTCGCGGTGCTGGCGGTGTTCACGGTGGCGGCGACGGTGGAGCTGGTCCGGCACGGCGCGGCCCGGGACTGGTGGTCGCCGCTGACCGCGGTGGGCGGTTTCTCCTGGTCGGCGGTGGTGTCGGCGGTGTCGGTGGCCGTGCTGTCGTACCTGGGGTTCGACGCGATCGCCTCGTTCGTGGAGGAGGCGGTGGGTGCTTCGGCGGCGGTCGCGAAGGCCGTGCTGTGGTGCCTGGCGCTGGCCGGGCTGCTGTTCGTGGCGCAGACCTACCTGGCGGCGCTGCTGGAGCCGATGAGCCCGCAGGAGCTGGCGGCCGACCCGGCGGCGCAGGGTTCGGCGTTCTACGACACGGTGGACTCGGCGGTCGGGCACTGGCTGCACACCCTGGTGGCGGCCGCCAAGGCGGTCGGTGCGGCGTTCGCGGCGCTGGCCGGGCAGGCGGCGGCCGGGCGGCTGGTGTTCGCGATGGCGCGGGAGGGCCGGCTGCCGCGGGTGCTCGGGGCGGTGGACGGCCGGTCGGGGGTGCCGCAGCGGGCGCTGCTGGCCGCGGCGGTGATCACCCTGGTGGCGGCGGTGTGGGCGGCCCGCCGGGACGACGGTCTCGACCGGCTGGCGTCGGTGGTGAACGTCGGCGCGCTGACGGCGTTCGTCCTGCTGCACGCGTCGGTGGTCGGGTGGTACGTGGTGCGGCGGCGGTCGCGGGCGTGGCTGCGGCACCTGGTGGTGCCGGTGCTGGGGATCGCGGTGCTGGTGGCGGTGCTCGTGGAGGCGTCGCACGTGGCGCAGGTGGTGGGCGCGGTGTGGCTGGCGGCGGGGCTGGTGGTGCTGGGGGTGCAGGGACGCCGGGGCGGGCGGCGGGGCTAGGCCCGCCCGCGGCGGCAGCGGGCTGTCGGGTGGCGGCGCTAGCCTCGTGGGCATGACCAACTCCAGCTCTCCCGAGGCGCCGATCCCGGTCGGCAAGGTGTCCGCGCTGATCGGCGGCTGGATCGACCGGCTGGGCGAGGTGTGGGTCGAGGGGCAGATCGCGCAGCTGAACCGGCGGCCCGGCGCGGGGATGGTGTTCCTGACGCTGCGTGACCCGGACCGGGACGTCTCACTGACCGTCACCTGCTTCCGGTCGGTCTTCGAGCGGGTGGCCGAGGTGGTGCAGGAGGGCTCGCGGGTCCTGGTGCACGCCAAGGCGGAGTGGTACACCGCGCGCGGCTCGCTGTCGCTGCGGGCGTCCGAGATCCGGCTGGTCGGGCTGGGCGAACTGCTGGCGCGGCTGGAGCAGCTGAAGAAGCGGCTGGCCGGCGAGGGCCTGTTCGCGGCGGAGCGCAAGCGCGCGCTGCCGTTCCTGCCGCACCGGATCGGGCTGGTCACCGGCCGCGGTTCGGCGGCCGAGCGGGACGTCCTGGAGGTGGCCCGGCGGCGCTGGCCGGCGGTCCGGTTCGAGGTGCGCAACGTCCTCGTGCAGGGTCCCAGTGCGGCGGGGCAGGTGGCGGCGGCGGTCCGGGAGCTGGACGCGGCGCCCGAGGTGGACGTGATCATCGTGGCCCGCGGCGGCGGCAGCGTCGAGGACCTGCTGCCGTTCTCGGACGAGGAGCTGATCCGTACCGTGGCGGCCGCCCGTACGCCGGTGGTGAGCGCGATCGGGCACGAGCCGGACCAGCCGCTGCTGGACTTCGTGGCGGACCTGCGGGCCGCCACCCCGACCGACGCCGCCAAGCGGGTGGTGCCGGACGTCGGCGAGGAACTGGCCCGGGTGCACCAGCTGCGGGACCGCGCCCGGCGGTACATCACCGGCCGGGTGGAGCGCGAGCAGGCGGGGCTGGAGGGGGTGCGCAGCCGGCCGGTGCTGGCCTCGCCGCACCGGCTGGTGGAGGGCCCGGCGGCGGAGGTGACGGCGCTGGTGGAGCGGGCCCGGCGGGTGCTGGGCCACCGGCTGGACCACGCCGAGACGGATCTCGGGCACACGCTGGCCCGGGTGGTGGCGCTGTCGCCGCTGGCGACGCTGGAGCGCGGGTACGCGGTGCTGCAGCGGGCGGACGGGACGGTGGTGACCGATCCGGCGCAGGTCGCGGCCGCGGAGCGGCTGCACGCCCGGGTGGCGGGCGGCGGCTTCGGGGTCACGGCCGACGGGGGCTGACGGCTCCGGATTGTCGGCGCGAACCCCTACGCTGGCGCCATGGCAGATCAGCGGGCAGCAGACCAGCGGGCGGACGGGCCGGCGGACGGCCGGGAGCCGGGTGCGGCCGGGGCCGACGACGGCCTGGGGTACGAGCAGGCCCGGGACGCGCTGCTGGACGTGGTGCGCAGGCTGGAGAGCGGCGGGATCCCGCTGGAGGAGTCGCTGGCGCTGTGGGAGCGCGGCGAGCAGCTGGCCAAGGTCTGCCAGCGCTGGCTGGACGGCGCGCGGGCCCGGCTGGACGCGGCGCTGGCGGTCGAGGAGGGCCCCGAGGGCGGGGAGTGACACCGGGGCGCGGCACCGGCGGGTGAGGGATGTCACATCGCGCGGATGGAATTGTTTAACGTTCACAGACCGTTGGGGACTACCGCACGGCGCACCGCGTCGGGCCGCTTCCCCGAACCCCTGTGATCAAGGTAGGACCAGACATGACCCTGGCACTCGACGCCGCCGCCCAGGACCTGCTCTTCCGTGAGGCCCGCACCGCCAACACCTTCACCGACGAGCCGGTGAGCGACGAGCAGATCCAGGCCATCTACGACCTGGTCAAGTTCGCGCCGACCGCGATGAACCAGCAGCCGCTGCGGATCACCCTGGTCCGCTCCCCCGAGGCCCGCGAGCGCCTGGTCAACCTGATGTCGGACGGCAACAAGGCCAAGACCGCCAGCGCCCCGCTGGTCGCGATCCTGGCCGCGGACAACGAGTTCCACCACGAGCTGCCGACCCTGTTCCCGCACTTCCCGCAGGCCAAGGACGTCGTCTTCGCCGAGCGCCCGGCCCGTGAGGCCTCCGCCGCGATGAACGCCACCCTGCAGGCCGCGTACTTCATCATCGGCGTGCGCGCCGCCGGCCTGGCCGCCGGCCCGATGCTCGGCTACGACGCCGCGGGCATCAACAAGGAGTTCTTCGCGGACGGCGAGCACTCGGTCGTCACCGTGATCAACATCGGCAAGCCGGGCGAGGACGCCTGGTACCCGCGCGGCCCGCGCCTGGCCTACGACGACGTCGTCACCACCGTCTGACCCGGCCGCCGCGGGCAGCGGCGGCACGACGAAGGGCCCCCGGTTCCGCCGGGGGCCCTTCGGGCGTCCGCCCGGCTACTTCAGCGCCTGGGCGAGCTGCGCCAGCTCGTCGTACGAGGCGCTGCCGGTGACCACGGTGGTGGCGGTGCCGTCCTGCCGGGTGAGGCCGCGGTAGCGGGTGCCCTGGTAGCGCTCCCAGTCCTGGCCCGCCACCGGGGCGCTGCCGTCGGCGGCGCCGCCGGGGACCACCTCGGCCAGCACGTCGGCCTTGGCCGCGTTGCTCTGCTCCACCGCCGCGTACTCGCCGGAGGGGGTCACGAAGCCCAGGTGCCAGACGTTGTGGCCGCTCTTGTCCTTGCGGTACTCCACCGAGGTGGCCCGCCACCGGTCGGACAGCCCCTGCGGCCCGAGCACCGGGTACGGCGCCGCGCGCTTCGCCGACGCCAGCGCCGAGCGGTAGTCGACCTGGTGGACGCCGTCGCCCCCGTCGTGCGGAATGAAGAGGTAGCCGACCGCCACCACGCCACCGACCGCCAGCATCGACAGGACCATGTCCCGCACCGACTGCCGGCTTCTCATGCTGCTCTTGCCTGCCACCCACCCATGGTGACCCATCACGGGCGCACCACTGTCACCCGGGGTCCCCGCCGGCCCCTCGGGCGCCCGTAGTCGCAGGTGGGCGAGGAGTGCGCCACAGACACCCGTCCGGGGGGCAGATACGATCGCACCACCCTCACCACGGCGTTCGACGCAGGCAGTAGTCGAGCGCTCACTGGCCGTCGCGTACAGAGAGGTAACGACGATGACCACGCAGTACTCGCACAACCTGCCCAGCGCCCTGGAGGTGGCCCCCGAGGCTCCCGACCGGAACCTCGCGCTGGAGCTCGTCCGGGTCACCGAGGCCGCCGCCATGGCGGCCGGCCGCTGGGTCGGCCGCGGCGACAAGAACGGCGCCGACGGCGCCGCCGTGAAGGCCATGCGCACGCTCGTCTCGACCGTCTCGATGAACGGCGTGGTCGTCATCGGAGAGGGCGAGAAGGACGAGGCCCCGATGCTGTACAACGGCGAGCGGGTCGGCGACGGCACCGGCGCCGAGTGCGACGTCGCCGTGGACCCGGTGGACGGCACCACGCTGACCGCCAAGGGCATGAACAACGCGGTGGCCGTGCTCGCGGTCGCCGACCGCGGCACCATGTTCGACCCCAGCGCCGTGTTCTACATGGACAAGCTGGTGGCCGGCCCCGAGGCCGCCGACTTCGTCGACATCACCGCCCCCGCGGCGGTCAACATCCGCCGGGTCGCCAAGGCCAAGGGCAGCGCCGTCGAGGACGTCACCGTGGTGGTCCTGGACCGCCCGCGCCACGACGGCCTGGTCCGGGAGATCCGCGAGGCGGGCGCCCGGATCAAGTTCATCTCGGACGGCGACGTGGCCGGCGCCATCATGGCCGCCCGCGAGGGCACCGGCGTCGACCTGCTGATGGGCATCGGCGGCACCCCCGAGGGCATCATCGCGGCCTGCGCCATGAAGTGCATGGGCGGCGTGATCCAGGGCCGGCTGTGGCCCAAGGACGAGGCCGAGAAGCGCAAGGCGCTGGACGCCGGGCACGACCTGGACCGGGTGCTCAGCACCGACGACCTGGTCAGCGGCGAGAACGTGTTCTTCGTCGCCACCGGCATCACCGACGGCGAACTGCTGCGCGGCGTCCACTACCGCCAGGAGACCGCCACCACCAGCTCGCTGGTGATGCGCTCCAAGAGCGGCACGATCCGCCAGATCGACTCCACCCACAAGCTCTCCAAGCTGCGGGCGTACAGCGCGATCGACTTCGACCGGGCCAACTGACGGCTCCCGGCGCACAGCTGCGGCGGCCCCCGGTGCACCGGGCGGCCGCCGCAGCCGCGTTCAGCCGGCTATCCGGCGCTCCACCCCGACCCGCCGGGCCTCGCGCAGCTCGCCGTCCCGGCGCCGCCGGCGGCTCAGCACCACCCGGCGCTCGGCCGCCGTCAGCCCGCCCCACACGCCGTACGGCTCCGGCTGGGCCAGCGCGTGCTCCCGGCACTCCAGCAGCACCGGGCAGCGGGCACAGACCCGCTTGGCCTGCTCCTCGCGGGCGAGGCGGGCCGCGGTCGGCTCCTTGGACGGCGCGAAGAACAGCCCCGCCTCGTCACTGCGGCAGGCCGCCCCGGTGTGCCAGGGATTGTCGTCCAGGTGGCCCAGCTGCTGCCCCGCCGGGGCCGACGGACTGCGGCGGGCGGCGACGGCACCGGGGGCGGTGGACTCGATCGGATGCAGCACGGCGTACTCCTGACCAGGCTCAAGACTCGGGGGGAAGGCTCGCGCCCCTGTCCGGCTGCCCCGCGCTCACCCCGCCGCGGCGTCGGCACGCCGACGCCCGGGATCACAGCCTCACAGGAACGATGTGCGAGGGGAACTACCCCGCCACCGCCCGATTCATGCACAGCGCACGCAACCGAACACGGTCTGCACTCATGGCAACGCCCGGTGCCAACCCGGCAGTTGACGCCCCGCCCGGCCCCCGGGAGCGGGCCGCGGTCAGCCGTCGAGCTGCTTGCGCACCCACTCCTTGAGCTTCTTGCCGCGCCGCGGCCGGGCCTCGCAGCCGCCGAACACCGCCGCGCCCTTCACCCGCACCACCGGGGCGTACGGGTCGGCCGCGGTCTGCTCCTTGACGTCGAAGCCGCCGAAGATCCCGACGCCGCCACCGTGCAGGCTGACGTTCTCCGGGACCTTGATGTCCACCCCGCCGAAGATCGCGGTCACCTCGATCACCACCTCCGGCGACTCGAAGACCGCGTCGGTCAGGTCGATCTCCACACCGCCGAACACGGCGATCGCCCGCAGGTGCCCGCCCACCCGCCAGCGGCCCTTGCGGCTGGCCCCGCCGAAGACCGCGACCATCGACGGCGACTCGGTCCGGGCCGGCGGCCGCGGCGCGCCCTGCGGCCGGGCGGCCTCGCCCAGCGGCGGCTTCTCCATCGAGATCCGCGACTGCGCGGGCAGGTCCCTGGTCAGCGGGGCCAGCTCGCCGAAGGTCTTGGCGCTGTAGGCCGCCTCGATCCGCTCGGCGTGCTCCTCCACCGAGAGCCGGCCCTCGGCGTAGGCGTCCCGCAGGAGCTCGGCGACCACCTCGCGGTCGGCGTCCGAGGCACGCAGCTCGGCCTCGGCGACCGGGGCCGCCTCGGCGCGCGCCGGGGGCGCCGGCTCGGCCTTCTTCATGGGTACGGGCTGGTGCTCCGGGGCGTCCTGCGACGGCGAGTTGTCCACGGGGAAAGACTAGCCAGTCGACCCCGCGCCGAACGAGAGTTTCATTCGTCCGCGTGACTCCGGTCACGCAGGCCGACCTTCGCTCGGGCCCCCGGGCCGCTGCGCCTACCCTGGAGGGTGCTTCGTCGACGCAGCCGAAAGACTTGAGGACCTCGCCATGGCCGCCACGCCAGAGTTCGCCTACCGTGACCTGCTCCCGATCGGTGCGGACCCCACGCCGTACCGCAAGATCACCTCGGAGGGCGTGTCCACCTTCGAGGCGGACGGCCGCACCTTCCTGAAGGTCGAGCCGGAGGCCCTGCGTCGGCTGACCGCCGAGGCCATGCACGACATCTCGCACTACCTGCGCCCGGCCCACCTGGCCCAGCTGCGCCGCATCCTGGACGACCCGGAGGCCAGCCCCAACGACCGGTTCGTGGCGCTGGACCTGCTGAAGAACGTCAACATCTCGGCCGGCGGCATCCTGCCGATGTGCCAGGACACCGGCACCGCCATCGTGATGGGCAAGCGCGGCCAGAACGTGCTGACCGAGGGCGGCGACGAGGCGGCCATCGCGCGCGGCGTCTTCGACGCGTACACCCGGCTCAACCTGCGGTACTCGCAGATGGCCCCGGTCACCATGTGGGACGAGAAGAACACCGGCAACAACCTGCCGGCCCAGATCGAGCTGTACGCCACCGACGGCGGCGCCTACAAGTTCCTGTTCATGGCCAAGGGCGGCGGCAGCGCCAACAAGTCGTACCTGTACCAGGAGACCAAGGCGATCCTCAACGAGGACTCGATGCTGGCCTTCCTGGAGCAGAAGATCCGCTCGCTCGGCACCGCGGCCTGCCCGCCGTACCACCTGGCGATCGTGGTCGGCGGCACCAGCGCCGAGTTCGCCCTGAAGACCGCCAAGTACGCCTCCGCGCACTACCTGGACGAGCTGCCCACCTCGGGCGACGCCGCCACCGGGCACGGCTTCCGCGACCTGGAGCTGGAGCAGAAGGTCACCGAGCTGACCCAGAAGATCGGCATCGGCGCGCAGTTCGGCGGCAAGTACTTCTGCCACGACGTCCGGGTGATCCGGCTGCCGCGGCACGGCGCCTCGCTGCCGGTCGCGATGGCCGTCTCCTGCTCCGCCGACCGCCAGGCGCTCGGCAAGATCACCGCCGAGGGGATCTTCCTCGAGCAGCTGGAGACCGACCCGGCCAAGTACCTGCCGGACACCACCGACGAGCACCTCGACGACGAGGTGGTCCGGATCGACCTGAACCAGCCGATGGCCGACGTCCGGGCGCAGCTGGCCAAGTACCCGGTGAAGACCCGGCTCTCGCTCAGCGGCACCCTGGTGGTGGCCCGCGACATCGCCCACGCCAAGATCAAGGAGCGGCTGGACCGCGGCGAGGGCATGCCCCAGTACCTGAAGGACCACCCGGTGTACTACGCCGGCCCCGCCAAGACCCCCGAGGGCTTCGCCTCCGGTTCGTTCGGGCCCACCACGGCCGGGCGGATGGACTCCTACGTGGACCAGTTCCAGGCGGCCGGCGGCTCGATGGTGATGCTCGCCAAGGGCAACCGCTCCAAGCAGGTCACCAAGGCCTGCCACGAGCACGGCGGCTTCTACCTCGGCTCGATCGGCGGCCCGGCCGCCCGGCTCGCCCAGGACTGCATCAAGAAGGTCGAGGTGCTGGAGTACCCGGAGCTCGGCATGGAGGCGGTCTGGCGGATCGAGGTCGAGGACTTCCCGGCCTTCATCGTGGTCGACGACAAGGGCAACGACTTCTTCGCCGAGGTCACGGACGGGCCGCTGATCACCAGCCTGCGCGTCCGCTCTGCGGAGTAACGGGCACGGTCGCTCCGCGCAACGGCGCGTGTCCCACCCCCCCCCACGGGGGCGGGACACGCGCCGTCACCGGCCTCGGGACTACGGGCAGTTGCCGATGTTGCCGAGCGGCTCGAAGACCTCGCCGGACTTGGGCTTGGCGGCGGTGCCCGGCCCGTCCTCCGCCGGCTCCTCGTCCTCGGTGGACAGGCCCTTCAGCACGTTGAGGATCGGGCTCGGGTCGACGGCGGTGACCTCGTGCTCGACAGGAGCGGCCACCGGCTCGGCGGCCGTCCCGGCCGCGGTCGTGTTCTCGGTCTCGGCCATGGGGAGCCGCCTTTCGGGGTGTCAGATCTCCTGCGGACGGCCCGGACCAGGACGGCCGCGGGGACAGTATCGTAGGGGCTACTAAATGACTTATAAACATCCCACCGCCTCTCCACTTCTCCAACGTTTGCGCGGCACGTCCTAAGCTGGCACCTCACCTCACCGCAGATCGACGAGCGCCGTGCTCGGAAAGCACCGACAACAAGGCCGACGGGGGATCCAGTTGGAGCTTCAGGAGAAGCCGCACGCCCAGGTGCTGCGTTTCCAGGTACTCGGCCCCGTCCAGGCCTGGCGGGGCGATCAGCCCCTGTCGCTCGGGTCCCCGCAGCAGCAGGCCGTCCTGGTGGCCCTTCTGCTCAATCACGGCCGGCCGGTCACCACCCAGGACCTGATCTTCGGGCTCTGGGGTGACAGTCCTCCGCCACAGGGCGTGGCAGCTCTGCGCACCTATGTGTCCAGACTCCGGACGGTTATCGAACCCACCCGAGAGGCCCGGAAACCCGCCGAGATCCTGGTCTCGGTGACGGACGGCTACAGCCTTCGGATCCCGCCGGATTCCATCGATCTGTCCATTTTCGACGGGAAATTCGCCGAGGCCGCGGATGCCCGGGCGGCCGGTGACTTCCGCACGGCCCATCAGCTCCTGGTCTCCGCGCTGTCGTTGTGGCAGGGCCGCCCGCTGCCCGGGGTCCCCGGGCCGTACGCGGACGGGCAGCGCAACCGGCTGGGCGAGCGCCAGATCACGGCGTGGGAGGAGCGCTGCTCCGCCGCGCTGGAGATCGGCCTGCACCTGGAGATCGTCTCCGAGCTGAGCACACTGGCCGCCGAGCACCCGCTCCGGGAGCGGCTGCGCGAGCTGCTGATGCTGGCGCTGTACCGGTCCGGCCGGCAGGCGGAGTCGCTGGGCCTCTACGCCGACACCCGCAGGCTGCTGATCGACGAGCTCGGGGTCGAGCCCGGCGCCGGGCTGTCCGCCATGCACGCCCGGATCCTGGCCGCCGACCCGGCCCTGATGAGCGCGCCCGTCGGCCCGGTCCGCAGCGGCGACCAGGACGACGCGCTGCCGTTCGTCCCGCCCGCCCAGCTCCCCGCCGACGTCTCCGACTTCAGCGGCCGCTCCAAGCTGGTCGAGGAACTGCGGGAGGTGCTCCGCAGCGGCTCGGGCCAGGCGGTGGTGGTCAGCTCGCTGGCCGGGATCGGCGGCGTCGGCAAGACCACGCTCGCGGTGCACGTCGCCCACAGCCTGCGGCCCGAGTTCCCGGACGGGCAGCTGTACGTCGATCTGCGGGGCGCCGGCGCCTCTCCCGCGGACCCGGCCGTGGTGCTCGGCGACTTCCTGCACGCGCTGGGCGCGACGGAGACCCCGGACTCGCTCGACCAGCGCGCCGCGCTCTACCGCTCGATCCTCGCCGACCGCCGGATGCTGATCCTGCTGGACAACGTCAAGGACGCCCACCAGCTGACGCCGTTGATCCCCGGGGTCTCCGGCAGCGCGGTGCTGGTCACCAGCAGGTCGAGGCTGGCCGGGATCCCCGGCGCGCACCTGTTCGACGTCGAGGAGCTCACCCCGGACGAGGCACTGGCGCTGTTCTCGGCGATCGTCGGCGAACAGCGGGTCGCAGCCGAGCCGGAGGCCACCCTGGCGGTGGTCACCGCGTGCGGCTTCCTTCCGCTGGCCGTCCGGATCGCGGCGGCCCGGCTGGCCAGCCGCCCCCGCTGGAGCGTCTCGGACCTGGCCCGCCGGTTAGCCGACCAGCGCAACCGCCTGCACGAGCTCCAGTTGGGCAACCTGGCGGTGGAGACCACCATCGGCCTCGGCTACGCCCAGCTGCAGCCCGACGAGGCCCGCGCCTTCCGGCTGCTCGCCGTGATCGACGCGCCGGACCTGCCGCTGCCCGCGGTCGCCGCGCTGCTCGGCATCGACGAGGAGCGGGCCGAGGCCCTCGCCGAGGCGTTGGTCGAGGCCAACATGCTGGAGTGCTTCACGCCCGGCCGCTACCGCTACCACGACCTGCTGCGCCTGTACGCGCAGCACCGCAGCGCGCAGCTCAACGACCGCGCCGAGCAGCAGGCCGCGCAGCTGCGGCTGCTGGACCTGCTGCTCGCGACCATGCGCAACGCGGCCCAGGTCATCGAGCCGCACGACGTCCTGCCGGAGCCGATGCACCGCTCGACGGCGCACGGCATCCGGTTCGAGGACAGCGCGGCGGCGGGGGCGTGGCTGCAGTCCGAGCTCGCCCTCGTGCTGAGCAGTGTCGACGTCGCCGTCCAGGCGGAACTGACCCTGCTGCGGCCGGCCGTGGACCTGTTCATCGTGCTGCGGGCGATCGTCGAGGACCCGACGCACGGCCGCCGGATCCGGGCCGCGCTGCAGCGGGCCGCCGACAACGTCCACGCGCACGAGGACACCGACACGCTGGCCAGGATCCGCTTCGCGCTCGGGTACCTCCAGCACGTCGCCGGGGAGTTCAAGGACGCCGAGGTGTCGTTCCGGCAGAGCATCGAGCTGCAGACCACGGACGACAACCCGCACCTGCGGCTGTCGGTGACCAACCAGCTCGCCGTCGTCCTGGTGATCGCCGACCGGTCCGGCGAGGCGCTGCCGTTCTACACGGAGGCCCTGGAGATCAGCCGGAGCCTGGGCGCGACCATCAGCGAGGCCCGGCTGCTCGGCAACATGTCCCGGGCCCACCTCGGGCTCGACCAGGTCGAGGCGGCCGTCCAGGCCGCCCGGTCCGCGGTGGCCGCCGCCAGGGCGTCCGGCAACGCGCCGTGCCTCGCGGACACCCTGTACCAGCTCGGTGTGGTGCTGCGCTCGACCGGTTCGCCGGCCGAGGCCGCGGGCCATCTGCGGGAGGCGCACCAGCTGTACCGGTCGCAGCAGCACCGGATCTGGGAGGGCTACTCGCTCGCGCGGCTGGCCGCCTGTCTGAGCAGTGCCGGGCTGTACCCGGAGGCGGCCGAGGCGGCCGAGGAGTCGCTGCTGATCGCGCAGGAGATCGACGCCGCGTACTGCCAGGGCCTGGCCGACGCCGCCTTGGGCGAGGCCCTCCTGAAGCTGGGTCAGCCTGCGCGCGGGCTGGCCTGTCTTCAGGAGGCGCACTCGATCTTCACGCGGCTCGGTGTGCCGGAGGCTCTCCCCGTGCAGAGCCTCATCGACGTGCAACAGCACACCGAGCCCCTCGCACCCCCCGCGCCGTGACCCGTCCCCCAACGGGTGCATCCCCCAGCGTGAGCGTTCCCGCAGCCCCCCGGCTGCGGGAACGCTGTGCGCTTCCCCGGCGCTGACCAGAACTCTGCCAGGTCCCGATTGACATCCGATAAACGGCCCGGGGCCCCCGCATCGCCGCAGGTCAGCCGCGCCATGGTGCGCGCCATGCGGCGTGCGGGCCGGCCCTGCACCACCCCGGGCACACCCGAGTGCTTCCGCCACCCGGCGATATTCACCCCCTCGGGCACGAGTTGGCCGGAAAGGGACCCCATCGCGCAGTGATCACGCATATTCTCGAAGGCCGGTGCACGCACCGACCGGCCCGCGCGGGCCGGTCCACAGGAGTGGACGCGGCAGGTGGACGCGTCGGTACGGGGACCGGGGTGGTGCACACGGGGAGTGGGACGGCCGCCGCGGGCAGGGGCAGTCGGCCGGTCGGCGGCCAGGGTGGAAAGGTGCCTTGCGAATCGTGACGACCGGACAGATATCCGATCCCGCCCGGGGCCACGGCCCGGCCTCCGCGACCGCCGCCTCCCGGGAGGCCGCCCGACTCTGCCGCCGCCGCGCCGAACGCGCCCTGCAGGCGCTGGCCTTCGACTCGATCGGCGCCCGCTACGGCGAGGCGTTCCCGGCGAAATCCGGCCAGCTGGCGTGCGGCGAATGGCTGCTGGACGAGCTGGAACCCGGCGCCCGGGTGCTCGACATCGGCTGCGGCACCGGCGAGCCGACGCTCCGCCAGCTGGCCGACGGCGGACTGGCGATGACCGGCATCGACCTCTCCGACGGGATGCTGCGGCTGGCCCGGCAGGCCGTACCGCAGGCCGCGTTCCACCGGATCGACATGTACGACCTGGCCACCGAGCGGGCCGGACGGGCCTGGGGCGCACCGGGGCTGGGCCCGGCGGGCGCGGGCGGCTTCGCCGCCGCCACCGCGTTCTTCTCGCTGATCCTGCTCCCCCAGGACGAGATCCCGGTGGTGCTCGGCCGGATCCGCGAACTGCTGCGCCCCGGCGGGCTGCTGGCCCTCGGCATGGTCGAGGCGGACCTCGACCACGCCCCGATCCCCTTCCTCGGCCACGAGCTGAGGATCAGCGGCTACCTGCGGGAGGACCTCGCGCAGGCCCTCGCCGCGGCCGGCTTCGCGGTGGAGTCGGGTTCCGGCCATCCGTACGCACCGGCCAGCACCACCCTGCCCCCCGAGGAGCAGCTGTTCCTGCGATGCCGGCGCGTCAGCTGACCAGTCCTCCTCCTCGACACCTCCAGAACGGGCGGCCAGTGCGCGACCATCCGACCCCCACCGCGGCGCAGCCGCCGGCCGTCCCCGTCCAGCGGCACCCACCACCACCCCAGGACCGGACGGACGGACCGGCGGACCGGACGGACGGACCGGCGGACCGGCCGGACGGCCCCGCGGACCGGCTGCTGCTGGCCGAGCGCCTCGCCTACCTGGACGGCGCCGCCCGCCGGATCAACAGCTCGCTCGACCTGCCCGCCACCCTGCGCGACCTCGGCCGGGTGCTGGTGCCCGCGCTCGCGGACGCGGCCGTGGTGCTGCTCCGCGACCCGCTGCCCGAGGTGGACCGCGATCCGGGGATCCCCACCTCGCTGCTGATCCACCACACCCAGGGCACCCGGCTCGGCCGGGGCGGCGGGCCGCGTCCGGTCCGGCCCGGCGGCCCGCTCGCCCGGGCGCTGGCGCTCCCGGGGCCGGTGGGACCGATGGTCCTCGGTGCGGCCCCGGACGGCCCGCGCCACCCGCTGCCCGCCGAACTGCTCGGCGGGCGCACCCTCGGCCGGCTGCGTCCCGGCACCGCGCTGCTGGCGCTGCCGCTGCGCGGCCGCAAGTCGGTGCTCGGCATGCTGCTGCTGATCCGGCGGCCCCGGCAGGACAAGCCGGCCCGGTTCGACGCCGCCGACACCGCGACCGCCGGCCACCTGGCCACCCAGGCCGGGCTGGCGGTGGACACCGCGCTGCGGTACTCCCGCGAGTGGGAGATCGCCGACGAGCTGCAGCGCTCGATGCTGCCGGCCCACCTGCCGCAGCCGCACGGCGTCCGCCTCGCGCACCGCTACCTGCCCGGTGAGAGCGGTGCCCAGGTCGGCGGCGACTGGTACGACTCGATCCCGCTGCCCGGCAACCGGGTCGCCCTGATCGTCGGCGACGTGATGGGCCACTCGCTCACCTCGGCCGCCATCATGGGCCAGCTGCGCACCAGCGCCCAGACCCTGGCCGGCCTGGACCTGCCGCCGCACGAGGTGCTGTACCACCTGGACGAGCAGGCGCAGCGGCTCGGCCAGGAGCAGCACCTGGCCACCTGCGTGTACGCGGTCTACGACCCGATCGCCAACCGGGTGGTGCTGGCCAACGCGGGCCACGTACCGCCGGTGCTGGTCCAGCCGGACGGCCGCAGCGACCTGCTCGACCTGCCGTCGGGGGCGCCGATCGGCGTCGGCGGGGTGGACTTCTCCTCGGTGGAACTGCCGGCGCCGCCCGGCTCGGCGCTGCTGCTGTTCACCGACGGCCTGGTGGAGACCCGGCGGCGCCCGCTGTCGACCGGCCTGGAGCTGCTGCGCAGCCGGCTGGCCGCGACCCACCGGCACACGCCCGAGCAGCTCTGCCAGGAGGCGCTGCGGATCCTGCCGCCCGGCGACCGCGGCGACGACATCGCGCTGCTGGCGGCCGCCTTCGACGGCATCCCGGCCGAGGACGTGGCGTACTGGTTCCTGCAGCCGCGGCACGAGACGCCGAGCCGGGCCCGCCGGCTCGCTTCGCACGCGCTGCGCCGCTGGGGTCTGGAGGGGCTGGCGGAGAGCACCGAGCTGATGGTCAGTGAGCTGGTGACCAATGCGATCCAGCACGCCACCCGCCCGGTGACGCTGCGGCTGGTGCGGACCTCGCTGCTGCGGTGCGAGGTCGGCGACGACAACGCGGCGCTGCCGCGGCCGCGCCGGGCGGGGCCGCAGGACGAGCGCGGCCGCGGGCTGCAGATAGTGGCGCGGTGCGCGGACCGCTGGGGTGCGACCCGGCTGGGGGCCGGCAAGGTCGTGTGGTTCGAGCAGCGGCTGCCGTAGCCCGTCCGCGTCCGGACCGGATCCCCGGTCGGGCGTTTGCTCCACCGGTTGGTGCACGATCCGGCGCCGGAACGGGTAAGGGGAACATGCCGGTCCGGTACGGAGCGTCGCAGGTCTTGGTTCCGTCCTGCCGTGGTTCCGTCCTGCCGTACCGATGGGAACCGTGGAGCGGCGGCGAGGACTGGAGCCAGGGTGAGCCGAGCAGACGGAACGGGCGCAGCGGACGGCGGGGGCGCAGCGGACCGTACGGGCGGACCGGGGTCGGCCTGCCCCCACCACCACCCGGGCGCGGAGCAGGACGGGCACCACGACCACCACTGCGACCACTGCGGTCCGGGCGACCACGGCGAGCATCCCGACTCGGACGCCGCCAAGGTCGCCGTCCACCTCGGGCTGGGCTCCGGGCTGAGCATCGAGGCCGAGATGCACACCGCGGGCAGCAGCGGCCCGCTGCTGCCCGCGGCCTTCGCCATCCTGATCGTCAGCCTCGCGCACCTGTGCCTGGCGGTCGGCATGGCGGCGGCCGCGGTCTGGGCCGGCGCCCCGGACTACCTGTGCGTCATGGCCGGTGCGGCCGGGTTGGGGGTGGCCTGGCTGCTCACCCGCGACACCTTGCAGGCCGCGGGCACCGTACCGCTGCCGCCGGAGCCCCGCGCGGAGCCGGAGCCCGGGCCGGCCGAGGGCGCCGTCCTGCCGGCGCCGAGGACGGCGGCACGGTCGACGGAACCGGCGGCGGCGCCGGACGCCGCGCCCGGCTCCCCGTCCGCGCCCGGCCCTGACCCCGGCCCCGGCCCCGGCCCCGGCTCCGGCCGCAGCCCCGCGCCCGGCTCCGGCTCAGCCGAACTCCCGTGAGACCTTGACCAGCTGTTCCAGCGCGAGCAGCACCTGCGGCCCCAGCACCGCCTCGGCGAGGGCCGGCCGGTGCCGCAGCCGGAGCACGGCGCGCAGCACGTCGGCGTGGTTGAGCAGGCGCAGCGCGTCCAGGTACTCGCCGGCCTCGGCGGGGGCGCCGGCCAGGTGGCTGCGGTGCCAGGCCGCCAGGACCGCCTTCACCACGGTGAACATCATCCGGCGGCCGCGGACCAGTTCGGCCCGGGCGTTGAGGGCGAACACGTCGATGGTCGCCTCGCCCTTGGGCGTGAGCGGGTCGTACGCGCCGGACTCCAGGTAGAGCAGCAGGTGGTCGGCGGGGTCCTCGCGGGAGGGGTCGACCAGCAGGTGGGCGCCGGTGACCGGGTCCAGCGGGAAGCGGTCGCGTTTGTGGTTGCTGTTGCAGTGGGCGCAGGCGAGCAGGTGGTTCTGCCAGTCGAAGGTGCGCAGCGGCGCCCGGGCGATCGGCTCGAAGTGGTCGATGTCGGTGCCCAGGTTGTCCCCGCAGTACATGCAGCGCTCGAGGCCGGGCGCCATCTGCCGGAGCATCAGGCGCAGCTGGGCCTTGGGCTGGCGGGCGTTGCGCCAGGCGGCCCGGCCGGTGGCGGTGGTGGGTCCGGCGGTGTCGATGGCCCGGGTGCGGCGTTCCAGTTCGGCCAGCAGGGCGGGCCTGAGCGGCGGCCGCTGGAGCGGGATCACCGGTCCCGGCCGAGCAGGCGGGCGGTGGCCTCGTCGGCCCGGGCGGTGAGCGAGCTGTTGAGCTTGGCGCCGAGTTCCCGGTACTCGGCGAGTTCGGCGGCGGAGGCGTCGCCCGCGTAGAGCTTGCGCTCGAGGCGGACCAGCAGTCGGCGTTCGGCCTCGGCGGCGGGTGAGTAGGCGCTGGTGAGGCCGAACAGTTCGGACAGCGCGGTGTCGTCGCCGCTGCCGTAGAGGACCCGCTGGTGCAGGTCCTCGCCGAGCAGCCGGGGGCCGGCGGGTTCGTCGTCGGGGCCGGCCAGCCGGATCAGCGCGCCGGGGTCGGCGGCCTGGCAGACGTACGGGCTGTGGGTGGCCACGATGAACTGGACCTGCGGGAAGTGGGTGGTGAGCCAGCTGCCGATGCGCTGCTGCCAGACCGGGTGCAGGTGGCTGTCGACGTCGTCGATCAGCACGGTGGCGCGGACCGGCAGGGTGGGGACGCCGTCGACGTCCTCGGGGCGGGTGCGGCGGGTGACCGCGGCCAGTTCGGTGACCAGCGCGGTCAGCCGGGCGACGCCGTCGCCGAGTTCGGCGAGCGGCAGGGCGAGGCCGGCGCGGCGGACCCAGGGCGTTTCGGTGTGTCCGGGGTCGATCCGCCAGCCGTCGGGCAGCAGGCCGTCCTCGACCAGGGCGGCGGCCGCGCCGCGGACCGGGGCGGCGGCCGGGGGCCGGGTCGGCCCGAAGTAGCGGTGGCGGGCGGAGAACGGTCCGCTGCGTTCGGCTCTCGGTACGGCGCCGGTGATCCGCCAGGTGGCGCCGCCGTTGAGTTCCACGGCTCCGCCGGGGTGGCCGGCGGCCAGCCAGCGTTCGGCGGCCACCGCGGGGTGGGCGCCGAGGGCCAGGGCGACTGCCTGCAGCAGGGTGGTCTTGCCGGAGCCGCCCGGCCCGGCGAGGACGGTCCAGCCGGCCGCCGTACCGTCCGGCCGGGCGAGGTCGAGGTCGACCTCGCGCGGACCGCTGAAGCACTTCAGGCCGGACACCTTGATCCGGGAGACGTCCACGGCACCCCCTCAGGCTGGAACCACCCATCCAGGTATGCCCGGTGGATCACTCCACGATGCGCACCGGGAGCTCCCGCAGCGCGTCGCGCAGTTCGGCGGCGAACCGGTCGTACTCGGCGGAGCGGGCCGAGCCGGCCCGGGTGGCGAGGCCGATCCGCCGGCCGGGGGCGGGGTCGGCGAAGCGGACGGTGGCGAGCCGGTCGGTGCGGCCGGCCTCGACGTCCAGCGCGGTGGCGGGCAGCAGGGTGACGCCGAGTCCGCCGGCGACCAGCTGGACCAGGGTGGACAGGCCGGCCGCCCGGGTGGAGCCGCCGCCGGGGTCGGCGCCGATCTCGCGGCAGATGTCGAGTGCCTGGTCGCGCAGGCAGTGGCCCTCCTCCAGCAGCAGCACGTCGAGGTCGAGCAGCACGTCGCGAGCCACGTCGCGGCGGCCGGCCAGCTCGTGGGAGGGCGGGGTGACCAGGACGAAGTCCTCGTCGAAGAGCGGGATGTCGTGGGTCGGGGCGGCGCCGCCGGTGGGCAGCGCGAGCAGCAGCAGGTCGAGCCGGCCGGTGGCCAGGCCCTCCTGCAGCGAGGGGGTGCGCTCCTCGTGGACGTGCAGTTCGAGGTCGGGGTGGCTGCTGCGGACCAGCCGGAGCACGGCGGGCAGCAGGTACGGCGCGACGGTGGGGATCACGCCGAGGTGGAGCGGTCCGGTGAACGGCCGGCGGGCCGCCTCGACCTCCTCGGTCAGTGCGTGCAGGGAGGACAGCACCCGGCGTGCGTGCCCGGCGACGCGCTCCCCCAGCGGGGTGATGATGACTCTCCGTGTCGTACGCTCCACCAGCTGGGCCCCGAGCGCCTCCTCCAGCGCGGCGACGGCGCCGGACAGCGCGGGCTGGCTGGCGCCGATGGCGGCGGCGGCCTCCCGGAAGTGCCGGTGCTCGGCCACGGCCAGGAAGGAGCGCAGCTGGGCGACGGTGGGGGTGCGCGGCGAGCGGGGTGTGGTGATCGACACACCGGGGTCGGGTTTGCGGGAGCGGTCCGTGCGGGGGGCCGGGCGATGAGTACTGATAGCTCTCTCCGATCAGATGCATCGAGTCTAGCTATTTCCCTGATCAGTGCCGGTTGTGTAACCCTGGAACGCGTCCGAAACCGTCGAATCATAGGCAGATCGGACGAAAACCCCTCAATTTCTCACACCAGGAGAAGTGAACGTGCTCACGATCGGTGACAAGTTCCCCGAGTTCGACCTCAAGGCCTGCGTCGACCTCGACCCCGCGAGCGCCTTCGCCGACATCAACCACAAGTCCTACGAGGGCAAGTGGAAGATCGTCTTCTTCTGGCCGATGGACTTCACCTTCGTCTGCCCGACCGAGATCGCCGCGTTCGGCAAGCTGAACGAGGAGTTCGCCGACCGCGACGCCCAGATCCTCGGCGTCTCCGGCGACTCGGAGTTCGTCCACCACGCCTGGCGCAAGGATCACAAGGACCTGCGCGACCTGCCCTTCCCGATGCTGGCCGACGTCAAGCACGAGCTGATGCAGGACTGCGGCGTCGAGGCCGCGGACGGCACCGCCCAGCGCGCCGTCTTCATCGTGGACCCGAACAACGAGATCCAGTTCGTCATGGTGACCGCCGGCTCCGTCGGCCGTAACCCCAAGGAGGTCCTGCGGGTGCTGGACGCCCTGCAGACCGACGAGCTGTGCCCCTGCAACTGGACCAAGGGCGAGGACACCCTCGACGCCCAAGCCCTGCTGGCCGGCTGACCCATGGCCCTCGACGAACTGAAGGCCGCCCTCCCGGACTACGCCAAGGACCTCAAGCTCAACCTGAGCGCGGTCATCGGCAACTCCGACCTCCCCGCCCAGCAGCTCTGGGGCACGGTGCTGGCCTGCGCGATGGCCACCCGCTCCCCCTCCGTGCTGCGCGAGCTGGAGCCCGAGGCCAAGGCGAACCTCAAGCCGGAGGCGTACAACGCCGCCAAGGGCGCCGCCGCCGTCATGGGGATGAACAACGTCTACTACCGGACCCTGCACCTGCTCTCCGACAAGGAGTACAGCAGCATGCGGGCCGGTCTGCGGATGAACATCATCGGCACCCCGGGCGTCGAGAAGGCCGACTTCGAGCTGTGGTGCTTCGCGGTCTCCGCGATCAACGGCTGCGGCCAGTGCCTCGACTCGCACGAGGCCGTGCTGCGCAAGGCCGGCGTCGAGCGCGAGGTCATCCAGGCCTCCATGAAGATCGCCGCGGTCGTCCAGGCGGTGGCCGCCACCCTCGACTCCGAGGCCGTGCTGGCCGCGCTCTGAGCGCACCGCGGGATCGAACCGCAGCAACACCACGGAGGGCCCCGCCGGACGGCGGGGCCCTCCGGGCGTTCCGGCGGGGTTCGGCTCAGCCGGTGGTCGCGGCCGCGCCCTCGGCCTCGGCCGCCTCCCGGGCGGCCTCCAGGGCCACGAATACCTCCAGGCCCGCCGCGTTGCGCCGGCGCAGGTGCCCGACCACCGTGTTGGTGACCGCGATCAGCGGCACCGCGACGATCGCCCCGGCGATCCCGCCGACGATCGAGCCCGCCGCGACGCCGAGCACCACACCCAGCGGGTGCACCCGCACGGCCCGGCCGAGGATCAGCGGCTGCAGGATGTGCCCCTCGATCTGCTGCACCGCGACCAGCACCACCAGCACCATCAGCGCGGTGAACGGCCCCACCGTGACCAGCGCGATCAGCACCGCGATGGTGCCGGTGACCAGCGCGCCGACCAGCGGCACGAAGGCACCCAGGAAGATGATCACGGCCAGCGGCAGCGCCAGCGGCACCCCCAGCAACTGGATGCCGATGCCGATGCAGAGCGCGTCGATGAAGGCGACGAAGACGGTCCCGCGCACGTACGCCGTCAGCGTGGCCCACGCCTTCGGACCGGCCCCCGCCATCGCGTACCGGGAGCGGCTGGGCAGGCCGCGCAGCGCCCAGCCCCAGATCCGGGCGCCGTCGTAGAGCAGGAAGAAGGTGGTGAAGGCGGCCAGCACCACCCCGGTCAGCACCTCGACGGCGATGGTCACCCCGGTGAAGCCGGCCGAGGTGATCTGCTCCGAGTTGGTGCCGATCGCGGTGGAGATCTGCCGGGCGAAGTCCTCGATCTGCTGCTGGGTCAGGTGCAGCGGGCCGTCCACCAGCCAGTCGCGCAGCTGGTTGACACCGGCCTGCACCTTGCGGGTGACCGACTCCAGGTTGGTGCTCACCTGCCACACCACGAACCAGCCGACCAGGCCGATGCCGGCGATGCCGCTGAGGAAGGTGCCCGCCGCCGCCAGCGAGCGCGGCACCCCCAGCCGCCGCAGCCAGGAGACCGTCGGCTCGAGCAGCGCGGAGATCAGCAGGGCGGCCAGCACCGCGAACGCGACCAGCCGCAGCATGTCGACGACCCGGAAGAGCACGTACAGGGCGACCCCCAGCAGCAGCAGCCGCCAGGTCGACTCCGCCGCCACCCGCAGCCCCCACGGCACCGCCTCCACCGGGTCGGCCGGGCGGCCGGGCGGGAAGCCCCTGGGGTGGGCGGCGCGCGGCCGGACCCCGGCCGGGCGGGGCGCCGGGACCCGGCCGCCCTCCCGGGCCGCCGGCGCGGCGGCCGGGCCGGCGTCCGGCTCACCGCCGGTCTCCTCCGGCTGCGGCCCGGCCGCGGGCGCCAGGACGTGCAGCCCCGGCTCCACGGCCCGCAGTTCGCCGAGCGCGGCGGCCGCCACCAGGGCCGCCTCGGCGGCGGCCTCCGCCGCGGCCGCCCGGCGGCGGCGTTCGAGCGCCGCCAGTACGCCGGCGGTCACCGCACCGGCCTTGGCCAGTCCCTTCCACGCCTTCGAGTCCCGCGCCATCCCCGCTACCTGCTCCCCGGTAGGTCACCGTGCCGTGGGCCCGCCACGATCGTCCGGGACGACGCTACCTGCCCCCCGGCCGCCCGGTCTGCCTCCCCCGGCCGCCGGAACCGCCCGCGCCGGGGGACGAAAAGGGTCGAACAGGTACGAACCATATGGTTTCACACCGCAGAGAGCGGGGAGGAGACCGGTACCACCGGACCAACTGCCGGCGGACCGGCCGGGGCCGGAGACACCAGGACCCTCTCCGGCTCCCCGCGTCCGCACAGGACCGCACCGCCCGTGAGCGCACTGGTCAGCGCCGCCCGGGCGGCGCGGCCCGCCCGCAGCCGGTCCGGCACCCACAGCGGGCCCGCCGCACCGCGGCACGACGAGAGCCCCCGGCCACTCGGGCCGGGGGCTCTCGGTACGACACGGCCGGCGGCGTCCCGGACCAGTGGTGACCGGCCCCGGGGACGTCCGCGGACTGTCTAGTACCAGTGGTGCGACTGCCAGAACGACCAGGCGCCGCAGGGGCTGCCGTAGCGGCTGTTCATGTAGTTCAGGCCCCACTTGATCTGGGTCGCGGGGTTGGTCCGCCAGTCGGCGCCGGCCGAGGCCATCTTGGAGCCGGGCAGCGCCTGGACCAGGCCGTAGGCACCGGAGGAGGCGTTGGTGGCGGTGTAGTTCCAGCCGCTCTCGCGCTTCACGATCTGGCTGAAGCACTGGAACTGCGAGTCGTCGCCGATGATCTGGAGCGCCATGTCCTGGACGGAGCCGGGGCTGACGGCGGCCAGCGTGGTGCGAGCCTTGTCGCGGTTGGCGGCCTCCTCGTCTGCCTTGCGCTTGTCATCGGCAGCCTTGGCGGCGGCCTTCTCCGCGTCGGCCTTGGCCTGCGCGTCGGCGGCGGCCTTCTGGCGCGCGGCCTCCTCGGCGGCCTTCTTGGCAGCCGCGTCGGCCGACACCTGCTGGGCGTTGGCCTGCTCGCTGAAGTTGTCGCTGACGGTCTGCGCCTGGGCACCCGAGGGAACGTCGGCGAGCAGCGTGGCGCTCGCGACATCGACCGTCGTGACGGCCTTGCCCTCGCTGCCCGAGGCCGCGCCGACGACGGCACCGACAGCGGTGACCGCGGTGGCGGAGGCCACAGCGACTCCCCGGACCGAGATCCGAGTCACATGGTTTCCTTCCAGCGTCGCCCACGCGTGACCGTGCGGGCGCAATCTGCCCCTTGGCGCTGGCCTCCACCCCTGCTCTGGTCACGGGAGGCACTGGCCCGGCGCCGGCCCGAGGGACTCGGAACGGCGAACGGATCGGGCGGCGTACGACTCATCGATGTTCAGTTCTGTACTCGCCAACCGGAGTTGCCGAGCGGTGGGTTCTGCCGTACGCGGGGCCTGACAGAACCCTCACCATGCCGCACCGGGCCATGTCTACGCAATTCCCGGTTGCGTGGCGCATCTCACAATCTTCGCGGGCGCCGAGTTCGGCCGATCCGTGGACAAGGCGCCGTCAGTTGTGATGGCAGGCAAGGGGCCTGTCGCTCGGCGACAGGCCCCTTCATGGTGGATTGTCTGATTTTGTCCTGGGCGTTTTCGTACCGTTCGTACCCGCCTTCAGACGGTCGGCGCACCCGGTGGGGTCAGGGGCCGACGTCCTCCAGCATCTCGGTCACCAGCGCGGCGATCGGCGAACGCTCGGAGCGGGTCAGCGTGATGTGGGCGAACAGCGGGTGCCCCTTCAGCTTCTCCACCACCGCGACCACGCCGTCGTAGCGGCCCACCCTCAGGTTGTCGCGCTGGGCGACGTCGTGGGTGAGCACCACCCGGGACCCCTGGCCGATCCGGGACAGCACCGTCAGCAGGACGTTGCGTTCCAGCGACTGGGCCTCGTCCACGATCACGAAGGCGTCGTGCAGCGAACGCCCCCGGATGTGGGTCAGCGGCAGCACCTCCAGCATCCCGCGGGAGATCACCTCCTCGATCACGTCCGGGGTGGTGACCGCGGAGAGGGTGTCGAAGACCGCCTGGGCCCAGGGGCCCATCTTCTCCGCCTCGGAGCCGGGCAGGTACCCCAGCTCCTGGCCGCCGACGGCGTACAGCGGACGGAAGACCATCACCTTCCGGTGCTGCTGACGCTCCAGCACCGCCTCCAGCCCGGCGCACAGCGCCAGCGCGGACTTGCCGGTGCCCGCCCGGCCGCCCATCGAGACGATCCCGACCTCCGGGTCGAGCAGCAGGTCCAGCGCGATGCGCTGCTCGGCGCTGCGCCCGCGCAGCCCGAACGCCTCCCGGTCGCCGCGCACCAGGCGCACCCGTCCGTCGTGGGTGACCCGGCCGAGCGCGCGCCCGCGCTCGGAGGTGAGCACCAGGCCGGTGTGCACCGGGAGTTCGGCGGCGCCCTCGATGTCGACCGCGACGTCGTGCCCGGCGGTGAAGAGCGAGTCCACCGTGTCCCCGGCGACGTGCAGCTCGGTCATCCCGGTCCAGCCGGAGGTGATGGCGAGCTCGGCCCGGTACTCCTCGGCGAGCAGGCCGACCGAGCTGGCCTTGATCCGCAGCGGCAGGTCCTTGGAGACGACGGTGACGTCGTACCCCTCCGCCTGGAGGTTGCGGGCCACGGCCAGGATGCGGGTGTCGGCCTCGCCGCCGCCGGCGCGGTAGCCGGCCGGGAGGATCGAGGGGTCGGAGTGGTTCAGCTCGACCCGGATGGTGCCGCCGAACTCGCCGACCGGGATCGGCTCGTCGAGCCGGCCGTGGCGGACCCGGAAGTCGTCGAGCAGGCGGAGCGCCTGGCGGGCGAAGTAGCCCAGCTCCGGGTGGTGCCGCTTGGCCTCCAGCTCGGTGACCACCACCACCGGGAGGACGACCTCGTGCTCCTCGAATCGTGTCATGGCGAGGGGGTCCGCCAGGAGCACGCTGGTGTCGAGAACGTACGTGCGCCGGTCTGGTGTCCGGCGGCTCTTGGTACTGACCACTAGGCCTCCAGAGCGGATGACCCAGCGTCATCCGCGGCTCACCGGTCCCCGCGACCCCGGTGGCCGGGGTACCGGTCTTGACTGGTCTATTCCCAGGGTCGGCGTGGTGCATACCCGCCGGGAAGAACGGCGGGATCACAAATGGTGAACGTTTGGCGGGCTGGCCTGCGGGTATTCGGATTGACCGGCTGTCAGGGCGGCCGTCAGAGCCCGAGCCGCCGGTTGCGCAGCTGGTAGTCGCGCAGGGCCCGCAGGAAGTCGACCTTGCGGAAGGCCGGCCAGTACGCCTCGCAGAAGTAGAACTCGCTGTGCGCGCTCTGCCAGAGCAGGAAGCCGGAGAGCCGCTGCTCGCCCGAGGTCCGGATGATCAGGTCCGGGTCGGGCTGACCGGTGGTGTAGAGGTGCTCGGCGATGTGCTCGACGGAGAGGATCTCGGCCAGCTCCTCGATCGAGGTGCCGCGGCCCGCGTGCTCCTGGAGCAGCGAGCGCACCGCGTCGGCGATCTCGTGCCGGCCGCCGTAGCCGACGGCCACGTTGACCGTGATGCCGCGGATGTGGGCGGTGGCCTGGGCCGCCGACTTGAGGGTGTCGGCGGTCTGCTGGGGGAGCAGGTCGAGCGCGCCGACCGGGTTGACCTTCCAGCGGCCGTCGGCGGCGAGCCGGCGGACGGTGTCCTCGATGATGCCGAGCAGCGGCACCAGCTCGTCGGCCGGGCGGGAGAGGTTGTCAGTGGAGAGCATCCAGAGCGTGACCACCTGGACGTGCGTCTCGTCGCACCAGCCCAGGAACTCGCTGATCTTGTCGGCGCCGCGCTGGTGACCGTCGGCGGTGGTGCCGCCGGTGGCCTTGGCCCAGCGGCGGTTGCCGTCGAGGATCACGCCGATGTGGTTCGGGGTGTTGTCGAGGTGCACCTCGACCCGGCGGCCGTACAGCGAGTACGCGTTGTCCAGCAGGGTGCGAAGCCCTGGAGTGCGCTCGACCACATCGCGCAGACCCATGTCGTACTGCCCCTCCGAGCTCATTACCCCCGGGTGCGAAATCCCCTGGCGCAGCCTACTCCCGGAGGGCGCGGGGAGGTAAAGCCGCAGGTACCGAAGGTGTCACGAGCACGTCGCGAAACCGTTCGGACGCGTTTGGTCACGGCTGTGCGGGCTCGGACACGGAAAGGTATCCGGTTCCTTAAACGACCCCTAAGCCGGGCGCCGACTCCTTGACGCCCGGCATTGGTCTAGTCCAGCTTGTGACGCAGGACACGGCGGACCCCACCCGCCGCACCCCCACAGCACCACTGCGGACCTTCCCTCCCCCACGCGGAGCCGCCGCGACCCCCACCGCGGCGGCTCCCCCTCCTCCCACAGGAGTTCGCACATGGCCCGTACGCTGCAGCAGCCGTCCCACCGGCGCCGGCGCACCAACCTCCCGACCGTCCTCGGCGCGGGCGCCACCGCCCTCGCCGTGGCCGGCACCGGCCTGGCGCTGTTCGCCGGCGGCGCCAGCGCGGCGGTCGGCAACCTGGTCGGCAACGGCGGCTTCGAGTCCGGCCTGTCCGGCTGGACCTGTACCGGCACCGCGGTGGCCGGCGCCCCCGCGCACTCCGGCGCGGCCGCCCTGAACGCCACCCCGAGCGCCTCCGACACCGCCGAGTGCCGGCAGACCGTCAGCGTGCTGCCCAACTCCAGCTACACCCTGGCCGGCTGGGTCCAGGGTCCGTACGTCTACCTCGGCGCCACCGGCACCGGCGGCGCCGACCCGAGCACCTGGTCGAGCCAGAGCAGCTGGAACCAGCTCTCCACCACCTTCACCACCGGCGCGAGCACCACCAGCGTCACCCTGTACGTGCACGGCTGGTACGGCCAGGCCGCCTACGCCGCGGACGACATCACGCTGACCGGCCCGGGCGGCACCTCCTCGCCCTCGCCGTCGGCCTCCTCCTCCGCACCGGCCTCGCCGTCCCCGTCGGCCTCCGCCTCCAGCTCGGCCCCGGCCTCCCCCTCGCCGTCCGCCAGCAGCAGCGCGCCCACCTCGCCGTCGCCGACCGCCACCACCCCCCCGCCGGCCACCGGCCTGCCCAAGCACGCCCTCACCGGCTACTGGCAGAACTTCGACAACGGCGCCACCGTGCAGCGGCTGCGGGACGTGCAGAGCGCGTACGACATCATCGCGGTCTCCTTCGCCGACGCGACCACCACCGCCGGCGGCATCAGCTTCACCCTGGACCCGGCGCTCTCCACCAAGCTCGGCGGCTACGGCGACGCCGACTTCAAGGCCGACATCGCGGCCAAGCACGCGGCCGGCAAGAAGGTCGTGCTGTCGATCGGCGGCCAGAACGGCACCATCGTGGTGAACAACTCCGCCGCGGCCAACACCTTCGCCAACACCGCCTACGCGCTGATCCAGCAGTACGGCTTCGACGGCGTCGACATCGACCTGGAGAACGGCGTCGACCCGGTCTACATGGCGCAGTCGCTGCACACCCTGCAGAGCAAGGTCGGCCCCGGCTTCATCCTCACCATGGCCCCCGAGACGATCGGGATGTACTCGACCGCCGGCAACTACTTCCAGCTGGCGCTGAACACCAAGGACATCCTGACCGTCGTCAACACCCAGTTCTACAACTCGGGCGGCATGAACGGCTGCGACGGCAAGGTCTACACCCAGGGCACCATCGACTTCATCACCGCCCAGGTCTGCACCCACATCCAGGGCGGGCTGCGGCCCGACCAGGTCGGCATCGGCGTCCCGGCGTCGACCCGTGCGGCGGGCGGCGGCTACGTCAACTCGACCGTGGTCAACAACGCGCTGGACTGCCTGGCCACCGGCACCCACTGCGGCAGCTTCGTCCCGCCGGCCAAGTGGCCGACCATCCGCGGCGCGATGACCTGGTCCACCAACTGGGACGCCGCCAACGGCAACGACTTCTCCACCAACGTCGGCGCCCACGCCCACGCCATGCCGTAACCCGTACGGCCCGACCCCTCTGCCGCTACTCCCCCGGCGCGCCTCCCCCTGAGGGTGGGGCAGGACGCGCCACCCCGGAGCCCGTTCCCGCCGCCGCACCGGCGGGGACGGGCTCCGGCCTTCCGGCCGGGCCCCGGCCCGCTCGTCCGATCAGGCCGCGGCGAGCACCGCCAGCAGGGTTCCCAGCAGCATCCACGGCCCGAGCGGAAGGTCGTCACCCCGGCCGGCCCGGCCGGAGACCAGCAGCGCCACGGCCCACACCGCGGCCGCCAGGAAGGTCAGGACGAAACCGCCCGCCACCGCGGACCAGCCGTACCAGCCGAGCAGCGCGCCCAGCGACGGCGCCAGTTTCACGTCACCGAGCCCGACCGGTGCCACCAGGGCGAGCAGGAAGTAGCCGCCGCCGAGCGCCAGCGCCGCGTACAGGCAGCGCAGCAGCACCGCACCGCCGGGCGCGGTGAACAGCAGCAGGACGGCGGTGCCGGCGGCCAGCGGCAGGGTGAGCACGTCCGGCAGGCGGCTGACCCGGGCGTCGACGAAGGCCAGCACCACCCCGAACAGCGCCACCCAGGCCAGCGGCAGCACCACCGGCCAGGACGCCGCGGCGCCGATCGCCGCGCCGGCCGCCGCGGCGACGGTCTCGATCCGCCACGCGCCCGGGCCGCCGCCCGCACCGCAGCGCGGGCACCGGCCGTCCGGGCGGTGCAGCCGGCGGCCGAGCGGACAGCACTCCCGCCAGGGCTCGCCGTCCGGCACCGCGTAGCGGGCGGCCGCCGCCCGCAGGAACGGCGCCGCCAGCAGACCCGCCGCCGCACCCGACACCACCGCGATCATGTCCCTCTCCCCCTCCGGCCGGCGAGGCCGACCCGGCCGAGCCTACGGGGAAGCGGCCGGGGAATCCGTCGGGTCGACCGGGTGACCTGTGGCCCATCCCACTGCGGTATCGGCGTAGGGGCGCCGTAAAGTAAGGGGGTATGCAGGTCATCCAGTCCAGCAAGCTCGCCAATGTCTGCTACGACATCCGCGGTCCGGTGCTCGACGAGGCGATGCGGCTGGAGGACCAGGGCCACCGCATCCTCAAGCTGAACACCGGGAACCCGGCCGCCTTCGGCTTCGAGGCGCCGCCGGAGATCCTCCAGGACATCCTGAAGAACCTCTCCTCGGCACACGGTTACGGCGACTCCAAGGGGCTGCTCGCCGCCCGCCGCGCGGTGGTGATGAGCTACGAGGAGCGCGGCCTGCACGGGCTCACCGTCGAGGACGTCTTCCTCGGCAACGGCGTCTCCGAGCTGATCCAGCTCGCCATGACCGCACTGCTGGACGACGGCGACGAGGTGCTGGTCCCGGCCCCGGACTACCCGCTGTGGACGGCCTCGGTCAGCCTGGCCGGCGGCACCGCGGTGCACTACCGCTGCGACGAGCAGTCCGAGTGGTACCCGGACCTGGCCGACCTGGAGTCCAAGGTCACCGACCGGACCCGCGCGATCGTCGTGATCAACCCCAACAACCCGACCGGCGCGGTCTACCCGCGCGAGGTGCTGGAGGGGATCGTCGAGATCGCCCGCCGCCACCAGCTGGTGCTGTACGCGGACGAGATCTACGACAAGATCCTCTACGACGACGCCGAGCACGTCCCGCTGGCGACGCTCGCCCCGGACCTGTTCTGCGTCACCTTCAACGGCATGTCCAAGTCGTACCGGGTGGCCGGCTTCCGCTCGGGCTGGATGGTGCTCTCCGGCGACCGGCACCGGGCCCGCAGCTACATCGAGGGGCTGACGGTCCTGGCCTCGATGCGGCTGTGCGCCAACATGCCGGCCCAGCACGCGGTGGCCGCCGCGCTCGGCGGACGGCAGTCGATCAAGGACCTGCTGCTGCCGGGCGGCCGGCTGCTGGAGTCCCGCGACGCGGCGTACCGACTGCTGAACGAGATCCCGGGCGTCAGCTGCGTCAAGCCCAAGGGCGCGCTGTACGCCTTCCCGCGGCTCGACCCGCAGGTGTACAAGATCAAGGACGACGCGCAGATGGTGCTGGACCTGCTGCGCGCCCAGCGGATACTGATCGTCCAGGGCACCGGCTTCAACTGGCCCGATCCGGACCACTTCCGGCTGGTCACCCTGCCCCGCCCGGAGGAGATCACCGACGCGGTCACCCGCATCGGCGACTTCCTGAGCGGCTACGTCCAGCCCTGACGCCCCAACGACCCCCGCCCACGGGCGAGGGCGTCGGGTCCGGAGCGGCCGGAGGCGAACGGGCGGGAACGGCCCGCCCTGAGCCGAAGGGCGCGCCGACGCCGGAAGCGACGAACGACCAGCGAGCGTAGCGAGCGCCGGAGCGAGGAGTGCCGGCGTCGGGCCCGGAGCGCCCGGAGGCGAACGGGCGGGAACGGCCCGCCCTGAGCCGAAGGGCGCGCCGACGCCGGAAGCGACGAACGACCAGCGAGCGCAGCGAGCGCCGGAGCGAGGAGTGCCGGCGTCGGGTCCGGAGCGGCCGGAGGCGAACGGGCGAGAACACAGCACCGCCGCCCCCGGTCAGGGCGGGGGCGGCGGAGGCTGGGGGTGGGGCGGGGTCAGCCCAGGCGCTTGACCAGGGCGCGGTACTCGTCCCAGAGCTCGGTGGGCGTGTGCTCGCCGAACAGCTCCAGGTGGGACGGGATGAGTGCGGCCTCCTGGCGCCAGATGTCGGCGTCCACGGAGAACAGCAGGTCGAGGTCGGACTGCGGGATGTCGAGGCCCTCGAGGTCGAAGGCGTCCACGGTCGGCAGCACGCCGATCGGGGTCTCGACGCCCTGGCCGGCGCCGTCGAGCCGCTCGACGATCCACTTGAGGACCCGGCTGTTCTCGCCGAAGCCCGGCCAGATGAACTTGCCCTCGCCGTTCTTGCGGAACCAGTTGACGTAGTAGATCTTCGGCAGCTTGCCGGCGTCGGCCTGCGCGCCCAGCTTCAGCCAGTGGCCGAAGTAGTCGCCCATGTTGTAGCCGCAGAACGGCAGCATCGCGAACGGGTCGCGGCGCAGCTCGCCGACGGTGCCCTCCTGGGCGGCGGTCTTCTCGGAGGCGATGTTGGCGCCCAGGAAGACGCCGTGCTGCCAGTCGAAGGACTCGGTCACCAGCGGGACGGCGCTGGCGCGGCGGCCGCCGAACAGGATGGCCGAGATCGGCACGCCCGCCGGGTCCTCCCACTCGGGGGCGATGGTCGGGCACTGCGAGGCCGGCACCGCGAAGCGGGCGTTCGGGTGGGCGGCGGGGGTGCCGGACTCGGGGGTCCAGTCGTTGCCGCGCCAGTCCGTCAGGTGCGCCGGGGGCTCCTCGGTGAGGCCCTCCCACCAGACGTCGCCGTCGTCGGTGAGCGCGACGTTGGTGAAGACGGTGTTGCCCCAGAGGGTGTCGATCGCGTTGGCGTTGGTGTCCACGCCGGTGCCGGGGGCGACGCCGAAGAAGCCGGCCTCCGGGTTGATGGCGTAGAGCCGGCCGTCGGCGCCGAACCGCATCCAGGCGATGTCGTCGCCGATGGTCTCGACCTTCCAGCCCGGGATGGTGGGCTGGAGCATGGCGAGGTTGGTCTTGCCGCAGGCGGACGGGAACGCGGCGGCCACGTACTTGGCCTCGCCGGCCGGCGGGGTGAGCTTGAGGACGAGCATGTGCTCGGCCAGCCAGCCCTCGTCGCGGGCCATGGTGGAGGCGATCCGCAGCGCGTAGCACTTCTTGCCGAGCAGGGCGTTGCCGCCGTAGCCGGAGCCGAAGGACCAGATCTCGCGGGTCTCCGGGAAGTGCGAGATGTACTTGGTGGTGTTGCACGGCCACGCGACGTCGGCCTGGCCCTCGGCGAGCGGCGCGCCGACGGTGTGCACGGCCTTGACGAAGTCGCCGTCCTCGCCGAGCTGGTCGATCACGGCCTGGCCCATCCGGGTCATCACGCGCATCGAGACGGCGACGTAGGCCGAGTCGGTGATCTCGACGCCGTACGCGGCCAGCGGGGAGCCGACCGGGCCCATGGAGAAGGGCACGACGTACATCGTGCGGCCCTTCATCGAGCCCTTGAACAGGCCGTTCGCGCCCGAGAAGAGCTCCCGCATCTCTGCCGGGGCCTTCCAGTTGTTGGTCGGGCCGGCGTCCTTCTCCTGCTCGGAGCAGATGTAGGTGCGGTCCTCGACGCGCGCCACGTCCGTGGGGTCCGAGGCGGCGTAGTAGGAGTTCGGGCGCTTCTCGGTGTTGAGCTTCTTGAAAGTGCCCTGGGCGACCAGCAGCTCGGCGAGGCGGAGGTACTCCTCCTCGGAACCGTCGCACCACTCGACGCGGTCCGGCTGGGTCAGCTCGGCGATCTCGGCGACCCAGGCCAGCAGACGCTTGTGGCGGGTGGGCGCGGACTCGGCGAGCGCAGAGTTCGAAGACGACACGATCGCTCCGTTTCACACCATCTCGGCCAGGAGACGGCATCGCGGGGGTTGAGGGTGTAAGCAGCGTAGCTCCGCCTACGACCCCTCTTTGCGGCGTAACGGCGCAATCGGGTGAACTTTTACTACACTCCGTCCATCTACTTGCCAGTAACAAGGCATTCCCGGCCAGCCCCGTGACCGACGCCACCACGGCCAACTTCTACGAAATGTACAAGAGTGAGCATCGCCACTTCCTACGGACTAGTAACCTACGGTCCCGTAAGTAGGATGACCTCCATGACTCTGGTGGAGGAGCCCCTACCTGCCGACCCGGCCGCCGCGACCGTGGCGGAGTGGGTCAAACCCAAGTGGCGCGGCTGGCTGCACGCCGGGATGTTCCCGGCCTCGCTCGCCGCCGGCATCGTGTTGATCTGCCTGGCCGACTCCACCGCGGCGCGGCTCGCGTGCACGGTCTACGCGGTCAGTGCCTGGCTGCTGTTCGGCGTCAGCGCGGTCTACCACCGCTTCGACTGGGGCCCGCGCGGCGACGCCGTCCTGCGCCGGCTGGACCACGCGAACATCTTCCTGATCATCGCGGGCACCTACACCCCGTTCACCATCCTGCTGCTGCACGGCACCGCACAGCAGGTCCTGCTCTGGGTGGTGTGGGGCGGCGCGCTGGCCGGGATCGGCTTCCGGGTGTTCTGGGTCGGCGCACCGCGCTGGCTCTACACCCCGTGCTACGTCGCGCTCGGCTGGGCGGCGGTCTTCTTCCTGCCGGACTTCCTGCACACCGGCGGCGTGGCCGTGATGACCCTGATCGTGGTCGGCGGGGTGCTCTACACCCTGGGCGGGCTGGTCTACGGCCTGAAGCGGCCGGACCCCTCACCGCGCTGGTTCGGCTTCCACGAGGTCTTCCACGCCTTCACCCTCGGCGCGTTCACCGTGCAGTACGTGGGGATCTCACTGGTCGCGTACACCGCGGCCGGCTGACACCCGCGCGTCCAGCCGCTCACGGGCCCGCCGGCAGCGCTCGCAGTGCGCCGCGTCGGGCCCGTCGCCTGCCGTCCGCAGGTGCGCCTTGGCACGGAACCGCACCGCCACGTGCCCCATCACCAGCAGCACCTCGACCGCGGACACCGCCCAGACCAGCCGGGGCCCGCCCAGCAGGTAGCCCGCCACCACGGCGAGCGCGGCGACGAGCGCCAGCAGCCCGCCCCAGAACTGCACATCCCTGTTCGCCATCGGCATCCTCTCCGCCGTATGACCGCCGCATGACCACGGACCGGAACATCTCCCCACCCAAGGTGACATCCGCACCACGCTCCGGGGCGAACAGGGGATCAACGCTGCGCCAAATTACTGTGCGGACCCTGCCGGGAAGCCGGCCGCGGCCGCCCGCACCGGGCCGCCACCCATCGCCGTACGGACACCGGACGGTGAGGACCCGTCAGGCGGAGCACTCCGCCGACGGGCACCGCCCCGTTGATGCCGCACCCTACCGGGACGGCCCGCCCACCCGGGGTACGGCGCGCCCCGGGGCCGCACGAGGGGCCGGGCGACAGGGCGGACCGCAGGACCGGCCGGCCCGCAGGACAGGGCGGGCCGGACCCGGCAAACGGCGCAGCGGCCCGGCGAGCCGATCCGCCGGGCCGCTGCCCTGTCCGTAGCACCTTTCCGTAGCGCCCGTCCGTGGTGGCCCGCCGTGGCCGCCCATCCGTGGCCGCCCGGGGCGCCGTCGCTCCCGCCGCTACCGCCGGGCGGACCGGCGGCGGGCCGCGAGCGCGGCACCGGTCAGCGCGGTCGCACCGAGCGCCGCCCCCGCCGTCAGCGCAGACAGCGCCGTCAGCCGTCCGCCGTCCCGGGCGGGCGCCGCGGTGTCGAATCCGCCGCCGGTGCCCGCCCGGTCGTACGCGCTGCCCGGCAGCTTGTCGCCGTACCGCTGGTGCACCAGCTTCTGGTACGCCGCCACGCTGAGCCCGTCCGCGCCCACCGAACGGCGGGCCTGCTCGTCCAGCGGAAGCACCCGGCCGCCGCGCAGCACGTACCAGGCGTCCAGCTGCGGCTCCCGGAACGCGGTGCCGCCGCCGGTGCCGGCCGCCCTGGCCGGGTAGTCCGTCTCGTCGCCGCCGGTGGCGATGTTCACCACCCGCCAGCCGGCGCCCTGCCGGACGGTCCACACCGAGGCGGTCCGCCCGTCCGCCGACACCGCCTTGGTGGCCACGAAGTCGGGCGAGGCCACCGGCGCGCCGGCCGTCCCCGCCACGAAGCCCGCGTCCAGGGTGAACACGGTCGCGCTCTCCCCGGTCAGCCGGGGCGCGGCCGCGGCCGCGGCCCGCTCCTCGTCGGCCGGGGTGAGCGCCGGTCCCCGCGTCGGCGGGACACCGCCGCGGGCGAAGAACTGGCCGAGCCGGTCGAGCACGGCCGGCGCCTGCACGGCGGCCCGGGCGGCGGCCAGGTCCGCGGGCGCCAGGTCCGCGGGTGCCGCCGGCGCCGGTCCGTCCGCCGCCAGGGCGAGCGGGGCGGCGGCCGACGAGAGTCCCGCGGCGAGCACGGCGGCGGCGAGGGCCCGCCGCAGGTGGTTCCGGTTCCGGTTGTCGGTCATGGCTGTCTCCTCACGCGCCGATCCGGTACAGGGAGTGGGTCCAGGAGAACGAGCCGTTGCTCACGTAGTACGAGTAGTCCGCCCAGTTGTAGCGGGAGTTGGACGGCCACGGGTCGCCCCAGTAGACCCAGTTGCTGGAGACGTCGTAGCCGTAGATCAGCTGCATGTGGCCGCCGCCGGAGCTCCACTGGATCCGGGTCTCGACCGGCCGGTCGGCGTCGATCTCGGTCTGCACCGTGCTGTAGCGCAGGTAGCCCGTGACGTACGAGCCGGGGTTGATGCCGATCCAGTCGAGCGCGGTCTGCACGTTGCCCAGGGTGGCCTGGTTGTTGGGGCAGGTCGAGTTGATCGACCGGTTGAACGCGGCGTTGCAGAACTGGTTCTGGCTGTAGGTGTAGCCGAAGTACGCGGCCACCGTGTTTCCGCTGCCGGCCCAGCACCAGTTGCTCTGCTGCTGTTGCTGCATGGTGATGTTGAGCTTGCGCCAGGTGGCGGCCGATGCGGACCGGTCGGCCGCACCGGCCACGGCGGGCTGACCGGCGGCATCGGGCTGACCGGTGGGGGCGGTCGGGCCGACGGCGGAGGTCAGGGCGGATGCGGCGGGGGCACCGGTGAAGGGGCGGGCGCTCGCGCCCGCCGGAGCGGCGGCGGCCACCGTCAGGCTCGGCGCCAGGACGCCGAGCGCCAGCACGGCGACCACGCGACGCAGGCGCGGCCGGGGCGGCCGGGGTGTCCGGGGCGCCCGGGATATCCGGGATGTCCGGGGTGATGGCATGGGGGAATCTCCTCCTTGCGGCTACGCAGGAGTGGGGATGTGGGGGGGGTGGCGGCGTCCGGACGCGCTGCGAGGAGCATCGGGCCGCCGCCCGACCAGGGTCAACGGCCGCGGAACGCAAGAGGGCCCCGGTGTGAACGGACCCCACCGGGTGTGAACGCGACCGCCCCCGCCTGCGGCGATCCCCCGGCCTGGTGACAACTCCGGTGCCAGGTGTGAATATTCACCCCCAGGAACGGAGGCAGCCGCATGCAGCACACCGTCCGGCCCGAACTCGCCGCCGCCCTGCGCACCGGCCCGTTCCATGTCGCGCTGCGCACCGCCATCGCCACCCGTGGCCTCGCCCTGCACCGGGTGCAGCAGCACCTCGCCCGCCGCGGCGTCCGGGTCGGCGTCACCACCCTCAGCTACTGGCAGCAGGGCCGCCGCCGGCCCGAGCGGGCCGAATCACTGCGCGCCGTCCAGCAGTTGGAGGAGGTCCTCGACCTCCCCGCGCACTCGCTCACCCGGCTGCTCGGCCCCCGCCGGAGCGCCGGGACCGCGGCCGCCGGACCCGCCACCCGGCCGTACCGCGACCTGATCCGCCCCGCCGAGGCCGTCGACGGACTGCTCGCCACCATCGCCGGTCCGCCCGGCACCGGCCTGCACACCGTCACCCACATCGAACGGATCACCATCGGCGCCGACCGCCGCCAGCTCCGCCGCAGCTCCCAGCACGTCCTGCGGGCCCACCACGACGGCATCGACCGCTACCTGGCGATCTACCAGGGCGACCCCGGCTGCGACATCACCCGCGTCACCCTCCGCGCGGAGGAGAACTGCCGGCCGGGCCGGGTCCGCCGCGACCCGGCGGCCGGCCTGCTGGTCGCCGAACTCCTCCTCGACCGCCGTCTGCGCACCGGCGACACCCACCTGCTCGGCTACGGCTTCGAGGACGTCCCCGGGCCCGAGCCCAGCAGCGAGTACGTCCGCGGCTTCAACGCCGGCGCCGGACAGTACGTCCTCCAGGTCGCCTTCCACCCCGCGGCCCTACCCGTCCGCTGCCACCGGTTCACCAGCCGCGCCCCGGGCGGGCGCCCCTACGAGACCGAGGACCTCACCCTCGACGGCCACCACTGCGTCCACCTGGTCGCCACCGCGCTCCCCCCGTGCATCCTCGGCATCCGCTGGGACTGGGACTGAGCCTCCGCGGTCCCGCGCCGCGGCAGGACGCCGGCCCCGCACGAGCCCCCGGGCCCGTTATCGCTGGCCGAATGTCACTGGCCGAAGTTCAGGACGACGCAGTCCTCGACCGCCCGGAAGCCGAGCCGCTGGTACAGGGAGTTGCTGGTCGGGTTGGCCAGGTCGGTGTACAGCAGCACCTCCGCCGCACCCGCGGCCACCGCCCGGGCGCACCCCGCCGCCACCACCCCGCCCGCGTAGCCGCGCCCCCGCAGCTCGGGCGGCGTGTACACGGGTCCGATCCGCGACATCCCGGCGAGCACCGGGCTGACCCCGGCCATCGAGACCGGCCGGCCGCCTTCCTCCCAGACCTGCAGGGTGCCGTCGGCGATCCGGCCGGCGATCACCCCCGGGATGTCGGGCACCGCCGGGACCGCGACCTCCGTGAAGAACGCCTCGCTCCACCGGGTCAGCAGGCCGTGCTCGTCGGCCCGGGCCGGCCTGGCCAGCCCCTCCGGCGCCGGCACCGGCGGCGTCAACTCCACCAGCCGGTAGAGCCGTTCCTCGACCTCGAGCTCGGCCGCCGCCCCGGTCAGCCGCTGCCAGACCTCGGCGAACGCGGCCACCGCCGCCTTCTCCCCGCCCACCCCGGAGAGCCGTTCACCCCGCCCGTGCAGGGCCGTCGCCAGCTCCCGGGCGGCCGGCACCGGCATCCGGCCGAGGCGCAGCGGGAAGGGCGGCGTCCACAGGAAGGCCGCACCGACGCTCTCCCCGCCCTCGGCCCGCCACCACCCGAAGCGGGGCGGCTGCGGGCCGAAGGCGTGCAGGCCGTCCCGTCCGAGGCGGTGGGCCAGCGTGAGCAGCACGGTGTTCCCGGCCCGGTGCGCGGCGAGGAACTCGCCCGCCCTGCTGTGGAATTCGGTCGGCGAGGAACTCACGGTCCAGGTCATCCCGCCATCCTGGCCGAGGCCGGGATCGTGCGCACCCGGATTGCCTCAGTCCGCCGGGCGCGCCCCGATCCGCTCGGCCAGGTCGGCGGCGTCGGCGGTGGGCGCGTCGCAGGTGAAGTGGCGGCACACGTACGCGGCGGGCCGTCCGCCGAGCAGCGGTCGGTCGGCCAGCAGCGGAACCTCGGTGCTGCCCGGCGCGCCGACGGCGACCACCGCGCCGGGGGCGGTGCCGAGCAGGGCGGTACGGTGCAGCGCGGCCGTGCCGGGGTCCCCGGCCGGGCCGACCACGGCGACCTCGCGCGGTCCGTCCAGCAGCGCCTCGGCGACGGCGAGGCCCCAGCCGATGAACCGCGGCGCCTTGGCCGCGAGCGCGCCGACGATGCCGAGCGCCCGTTCGGCGGCGGTGCGGTGGCGGGCGGAGCCGGTGTACGCGGCGTAGGTCAGCAGGGCGCCGGCGGCGGCCGTCCAGCCCGAGGGGGTGGCGTTGTCGGTCGGGTCCTGGGGGCGGCGGATCAGCTGTTCGGCGTCGTCGGCGGTGTCGTAGAGCGCGCCCGAGGCCGGGTCGACGAAGTGGGCGAGGACGGTGTCGAGCAGGCCGCCGGCCAGGTCGAGCCAGGAACTCTCACCGGTGACGGCGTACAGCGCGAGGAAGCCCTCGGCGGTGTCGGCGTAGTCCTCGAGCACGGCCGCGTTGGCGCCGGGGCGCCCGTCGCGGGAGGTGCGCAGCAGCCGGCCGTCGGGGGTGAGGTGGACGGCGAGCAGCAGGTCGGCGGCGCGTTCGGCGGCCTCGACCAGGTCGGGGCGGGCCAGCAGGGCGCCGGTCTCGGCGAGGGCGGCGATGGCCAGGCCGTTCCAGGCGGCGACCACCTTGTCGTCCCGGGCGGGGGCGGGGCGCTCGGCGCGGGCGGCCAGCAGCCGGGCGCGGATCCGCTCGTACGCCTCGGGGTCCTCGGGGTCGCGGAGCAGTTGGAGCACCGAACTGCCGTGTTCGAAGGTGCCGGTGACCTCGAAGAGCCCGACGGCGAGTGCGGCGTCCTCGGCGCCGAGGGCGGCGGTCAGCTGCTCGGGGGTCCAGGCGTAGTAGGCGCCCTCGGCGGACTTCCCGGTGGCCGGGTCGAGCGAGTCGGCGTCCAGTGCGGAGGCGAAGGCGCCTTCGGGGGTGCGCAGTTCGCGCAGCAGGAAGTCGGCGGTGGCGAGGGCGGTGCGGCGGGCCTGCTCGTCGCCGGTGGTGCGCCACAGGTGGAGGTAGGTGCGCAGCAGCAGGGCGTTGTCGTACAGCATCTTCTCGAAGTGCGGCACGACCCAGCCGGCGTCGACCGAGTAGCGGGCGAAGCCGCCGCCGAGCTGGTCGTTGATGCCGCCGCGGGCCATCGCCTCGCAGGTGCGGGCGGCCATCTCCAGGGCCGCTTCGGAGCCGGTCCGGGCGTGGTGGCGGAGCAGGAACTCGATCGCCATGGACGGCGGGAACTTGGGGGCGCCGCCGAAGCCGCCGCGCTTGTCGTCGAAGGAGCGGCTGAGCGCGACCAGGGCCTGGTGCAGGTCCGCGTCGGCGGGCGGGTGGGGGGCGGCGGCGGTGTAGACCGAGGCCCGTTCGGCCAGTTCGGCCCGGATCCGGCCGGCCACCTCGCCGACCTCCTCGCGGCGGTCCCGCCAGGCGGCGGTGACACCCTCCAGCACCTGCCGGAAGGCGGGCATGCCGTGCCGGGGCTCGGGCGGGAAGTAGGTGCCGAAGTAGAACGGCTCCTTGTCGGGCGTGAGGAACACCGTCATCGGCCAGCCACCCTGCCCGGTGGCGGCCTGCACCGCCTCCATGTACACGGCGTCGACGTCCGGCCGCTCCTCGCGGTCGACCTTGACGGCGACGTAGTGCTCGTTGGCGTACGCGGCCAACGCCTCGTCCTCGAAGGACTCGTGGGCCATCACGTGGCACCAGTGGCACGCCGCGTACCCGACGCTCAGCAGCACCGGCACCCCCCGCCGCTCCGCCTCCGCGAACGCCTCGGGGCCCCACTCCCACCAGTCGACGGGGTTGTCGGCGTGCTGCTGGAGGTACGGAGAGGTCGCGTGCGCCAACCGGTTCACCATGGGGGCATTATCCCAGCAGCCTCCCAACCTGCGAAGACTGTCCCTCCAAACACGCCGGGGCCGACCGCGCCGGACTGCGCCCTTCCGGCATCGTCGGCCGTGGCGACAACCACGTCGCCGAGAAGCGAGCTCAGACTCCGCATCAGAACAGCCGACTATCTCCCGGAGCCTGGAAATGCTGCATGAATCTCGGAGTGACTTCCTCGGCGATCGTCGGCACCGCGGCATCGATTGTTGCAGCGTCCCAAGCCTCGTCAGCTCCGCTGACCGGCCTGCGAGAGCGCCAAGCCAACGTGTCCACCACGGTTGGGATCCCGGACAAACGCGGCGGCGGAGTCGGACGCAGAACGCTGAACACTGCCTCGGTGGCCGTGGACACCGCTTCTGACTTCCCCACGGGCACAAGGTCGTCCCTGAACTGGTGACCCTCGCTGGACCACGGCGGCAACAATGTTCTCCGCCGGGCGACGGGCAGTGGCTCCTTGAGCTTCTCGCTGCAAGCCTCGAAGTAAGTGACCTGGACGATGTAGATCTGCTCGTGCCGCCGGGGACATCGGCGGTTCTGCTCTTGGGGTTCCAGCCCCGAAACGAGGTCCCGTCGAGGTAGCGGGCTTCCGCAGCTCGGATCAACTCGTCAGCCTTCTTCTCGACTCCGGCGACGAAGGCCGGCGGTGCTCCGCCGATCACGTGGTCCTCACTGGGGAGGTACTCCCCGGATCACGTCATGTGCCCCCAGCACCCGGTAGGCGGCTCGGACGATCTCGGCGGCGGTGAGGGCATGACGCCGGGAGTCATCAGGATCATCCGCCACCTGCATGAGGTAATCGGCTCGGCGGATCTTGGAGGCCGCCTCCGGATGCCGTTCGATCTCGACCACGGCGGCCCATCGCAGGAGGAACCCCCGGAGCGGATCGAGGGTGTCGGAGTCGATGGCCTTGGTGATCGCGTCAGCCTGCGCCGCGGGGCCCCACTCCCACCGGTCGACGGGATTGTCGGCGTGCTGCTGGAGAAACGGCGAGGTCTCGTGCGCGCACAGCTACCCGCATGGAGGACCATCAGCGCCGGGCGCGGAGAGGTCCTGATCCGAAGAGCACCGGGCCGGAGCCGCAGAACAGTACGCTGGGCCCACCAGCACCGAGCCCGTCGAGCCCCCGGGGAGGTACGCCGATGACCGCCGAGATGGTCGCTCCCGAGTGGATGCACCAGCAGATCACCGCGGACGAGTACGACTCCTGGTCCGCGGAGCAGTGCGCGGGTGTCGAGATCGTGGACGGGATGGTCGTCGTGAGCCCGAGTGCGTCCAAGCGGCACAACCGCCTGGCCCGGATCCTGGCGAACGCCCTGGATGCAGCCGCCGGTCCGGACTGGAACGCCGACACGGACTTCGATGTCCGGTTGCAGGACGTACCCCTCACCAACCGGCGGCCCGATGTCGTGGTCTACCGGGCCGAGACCATCGACGTCGCCCCCACCCGGCCGGAGCACGTCCTCCTGGTCGTCGAGGTCGTGTCACCGGGTTCGGAGACCACCGACCGCATCGTGAAGGTGGATCAGTACGCCCAGGCCGGAATCGCCTTCTACTGGCGGATCGAGCAGGCCGCCAACGGTGTACCGCTGGTCTACACCTACGTCCTCGACCCTGCGAGCCGGTCCTACCGCGACGCGGACATGTTCACCGGCGTGATCCGGACGGCCGCACCGTTCGCGGTCGAGATCGACCTCACCACGGTCTGACCCGCCCCGGGCCATGCGCAGGGCCAGACCCCGGGCGAGGCGGCCGGCCGGTCTTCGACCCGGCCGCCCGGTGTCGCCGCGCAGCCGGTCACCGTACGCACCGAGCCCGGCGCTCGATGGAAACGCCCCGGGTCGGGGTCACCATCAGCCGGGCGCGAGGAGGGAACCCTCACTCCTTGGGGGTCTCGGGCTCCTCGACGAAGTCGATCTTCTTGAAGCGGGTGTTCATCGACTTCAGCAGGAACCAGGTGGCCACCCCGAGGGCGGCGAAGACGACGAAGCCCAGCAGGCCGGGGGTCACCTTGGTCTCGTCGAGGGCGAGCGGCGCGGCGAGGTGGGTGAGGGTCACGGGGGTGCTCATCTCTCCATGGTGACCCGGCCCTACACGGGCCGGGTCACCGGGGTGGTGCGTGTCGTGCGGGCGGGCTACTTGCGCAGGCCGGCGAAGAGGTCGTCCTCGGGCAGGTCGGTGTCCAGGTGCGACTTGGCCAGTTCGTAGTCCTCGGTCGGCCAGACCTCGCGCTGGACGTCGATCGGGACACGGAACCACGGCCCGTCCGGGTCGATCTGGGTGGCGTGCGCGATCAGCGCCTTGTCCCGGACCTCGAACCAGTCGTCGCACTTGACCCGGGTGGTGATCTCCCGCTCGGCGCGGCCGCTCTTCTCCCAGCCCGCGATCCACTCGCCGTACGGGGAGTCGATGCCGTGCTCGGTGAGGTACGCGTGCAGGGCGCGGATCCGGCCCATCGGGAAGCCGTGGTTGTAGTACAGCTTCAGCGGCTGCCAGGGGGCGCCCGCCTCCGGGTACGCCTCCGGGTCACCGGCGGCGTCGAAGGCCACCATGCTGATCTTGTGGGTCATGATGTGGTCGGGGTGCGGGTAGCCGCCGTTCTCGTCGTACGTGGTGATCACGTGCGGGCGGAACTCGCGGATCAGCTTCACCAGCGCGCCCGCGGCCTCGTCCACGTCCTGGAGGGCGAAGCAGCCCTCCGGCAGCGGCGGCAGCGGGTCGCCCTCGGGCAGGCCCGAGTCGACGTAGCCGAGCCACGCCTGCTCGACGCCGAGGATCTCGCGGGCCGCGTCCATCTCCTTGCGGCGCACCTCGTGGATGTTGGCCTCCACCCAGGCGTCGCCCTGGAGCTTCGGGTTGAGGATGGAACCGCGTTCCCCCCCGGTGCAGGTGGCGACCAGGACGTCCACCCCCTGGGACACGTACATGGCCATGGTCGCCGCGCCCTTGCTGGACTCGTCGTCCGGGTGCGCGTGTACCGCCATCAGTCGCAACTGCTCAGTCAACGCCTGGTTCCTTCCAGGTATGTCCGGTTCGTGGGGCGGCTCCCCCGCCGCCGTCGGCGCGGACGTGCCCCTCCTATAGTGACGGACTGGAGGGCCCGTCGATTCCCGCTGCCGACCTAGGGCCTCTCAGCGAAAGGACCGAGCCAGCCATGGCCTCCAGCACCAGGACCACCCCGGGCGTGCCCGAGGGCCGCTACAGCCGCCGCACCGACCAGGAGGCGGACCGCAGGCTGCGGATCGCGGCGGTGGTCTGCGGCGTGCTGTTCCTGGGCCTGTTCGGCTGGCTGGGCGGCTCGTACCTGCTGCGCGAGACCACCATGAACGCGACCGTGCCGACCTTCGAGGCGGTCTCGGACGGCGAGCTGCAGCTCCAGCTGTCGGTGAGCAAGAGCGACGGGACCGCCGGGGCGTGCACGGTCCGTTCGCAGGGCGCGGACGGCTCGGTGGTCGGACTGTCCGACTTCCCGGTGCCGGCGGCCGGCAGCCGCTACAGCGCGGTGGTCACCCTGCGCACCTCCGCCCGCGGGACCACCGCCGAGGTGCTGGGCTGCACGCCCGCGAAGTGAGCGCGGCCCGGCGGCGCGCCGACGGCAGCTCACCCGATCGGGCGCATATTCGACACCTGGAGCGGGAACCGGTACCGAAGGGCCGGGTCCATCCCGGCGCAACCGCGCGTTAACGCTCCGTCGATCACTCTCCCACCCGAACGCGGAAATTGTTAGGCTCGTGGTTTCGCCCCTTCCCGGCCGTCGGCTCGGATGCGGGCGTTGCTTTGTAGTAAGCCCGATATCACCGCCATGACCGACTGCTGACGTAAAACCCTCAGCACCGCCCCAGCACCGACGAGGAGCACCTGTGACCCAGACCAGCGATGACGTGACCTGGCTCACTCAGGCCCACTACGACCAGCTCAGGACCGAGCTGGAGTACCTGACCGGCCCGTGGCGCGTCGAGATCGCCCAGAAGATCGAGGCGGCTCGCGAGGAGGGTGACCTCAAGGAGAACGCCGGCTACCACGCCGCCAAGGAGGAGCAGGGCAAGACCGAGGCCCGGATCCGCCAGCTGACCCAGCTCCTGGAGCGTGCGAAGGTCGGCGAGGCCCCGGCGGACTCCGGTGTGGTCGCCCCCGGCATGCTGGTGACGGTCGCCTTCGACGGCGACCCGGACGACACCATGGAGTTCCTGCTGGCCTCCCGCGAGGTCACCGACGACTCGCTCGACGTGTACTCGCCGCAGTCGCCGCTCGGCCGCGGCATCAACGGCAAGGCCGTCGGCGCCGAGGCCAGCTACGAGCTGCCCAACGGCAAGCAGGCCACCGTGAAGATCCTCCAGGCCAAGCCCTACAACGGCTGACCCGAGCTGACCCGAGCACCCCACCCGGGCGGCGGGGCCCGGGCAGCAACGCCGGAGCGGCCGTGACGCGTGCGTACGTCACGGCCGCTCCGGCGTTCCCGCTGCGGGCGGGCCTGCGACGGAGAGGCCGGAGCGGCCCCCGCCTATCCCTACCCGACCGCGGAGCGACCCTGCCTACCCGACCGCAGAGCGGTACTTGCGCACCGACAGCCACGAGAAGAACGCCATGATCACGATCGACCACACCACCGAGACCACCACCGCGTGCTCCATCGGCCAGGAGTCCGGGGTCGGGCCGACCTGGTTGCCGAACAGCTCGCGGCAGGCCTGGACGGTGGCGCTGAACGGGTTCCAGTAGGCGATCGGCTGCAGCCAGCTCGGCATCGAGGAGACCGGCACGAACGCGTTGGAGATGAAGGTCAGCGGGAACAGCCAGATCAGGCCGGCCGAGGTGGCGGCCTCCGGGCTGCGCACCGACAGACCGATCAGCGCGCCGATCCACGAGAACGCGTAGCCCAGCAGGAGCAGCAGCCCGAACGCGGCGAGCGCCTTCGGGAAGCCCTCGTGGATCCGCCAGCCGACCAGCAGCGCCACCATGGCGAGCACCAGCAGGGTGAAGGCGGTCTGCACCAGGTCCGCGAGGGTGCGTCCGACCAGCACCGCGGAGCGGGTCATCGGCAGCGAGCGGAACCGGTCGACCAGTCCCTTGGTCATGTCCTCCGCGATGCCGGCCGAGGCGCCGGCCACCGCGAAGGTGACGGTCTGCGCGAAGATGCCGGCCATCAGGAACTGGGTGTACGTCGAGGAGCTGGACTCGGCGCCGGGGATCCGGATCGCCCCGCCCATCACGTACGAGAACAGCAGCACGAACATCACGGGCTGCATCAGGCCGAAGACCACGATCTCGGGGATCCGGGTCATCCGGCGCAGGTTGCGCTTGGCGACCACCCAGGAGTCGTGGGCCATGGCGGCCGGGCCGCTGCGCTGGCGGGGGACGGCGCCGCCGATGGCGTGCGAGGTGGCGGTGGTCATCTCAGGCGTCCTTTCCGTGGCCCTTGCGGCCCTTGGCGGGCGGCTGCTGCTCCTCGTCGGTGTCCTCGGCCTCGGTGGCGTGCCCGGTCAGCGAGAGGAAGACGTCGTCCAGGGTGGGGCGGCGCAGGCCGATGTCGTCGATCTCGATGGACCGGGAGTCCAGCTCGCGGATGACGTCGGCGAGCACCTTGGCGCCGCCGCTGACCGGGACGGTGATCTTCCGGGTGTTCTTCTCCACCGCCGGGTCGCCCTTGGCGTACGGGGCGAGGGCGGCCAGCGCCTCGGTGACGTCGCCGCGCTCGTGGACGACCACCTCGACCCGCTCGCCGCCGATCTGCGCCTTGAGCTCGTCGGCGGTGCCGCGGGCGATCACCTTGCCGTGGTCGACCACCGCGATGTCGTGGGCGAGGCGGTCGGCCTCCTCCAGGTACTGGGTGGTGAGCAGCAGGGTGGTGCCCTGCTCGACCAGGGTCTCGATGACCTCCCACAGTGCCAGCCGGTTGCGCGGGTCGAGGCCGGTGGTGGGCTCGTCCAGGAACATCACGGGCGGGCGGACGACCAGGGCGGCCGCCAGGTCGAGCCGGCGCCGCATGCCGCCGGAGTAGGTCTTGGCGGTGCGGTCCATGGCCTCGGTGAGGTTGAACCACTCGAGCAGTTCCAGGGCGCGCGCCTTGGCGTCGCGCGGGGTCATCTGGTAGAGCTCGCCGACCATCTGGAGGTTCTCACGGCCGGTCAGGTACTCGTCGACCGCGGCGTACTGGCCGGACAGGCCGATCAGGCTGCGGACCTTGTTGGGGTGCTTGAGCACGTCCACCCCGGCCACCGTGGCGTGGCCCGAGTCGGGGCGCAGCAGGGTGGTCAGCACCCGGACGGTGGTGGTCTTGCCGGCGCCGTTCGGGCCGAGCAGTCCGAGGACGGTGCCTTCGGGCACGTCGAGGCTGACGCCGTCGAGCGCGCGGACGTCACCGAAGGTCTTCACCAGGTTCTCGGCTTGGATGGCTGGCGCCATGAGCCGCCTCATTCCCGTTGTGAAATGACTGATTTGACTTGTTTGTCCACTGGCTGTGGATAGCCGTACCCGAGCAGGCTGCCCGCCAAGCTCGCGATACATCGCGAGCTTGGCAGTTCGCGATATATCGCGTCAAGGTGTTTCCATCGGGCGCCGGACACCGGGACCGCGGTCCCCACCATCGCAGCCGCCACTGACAACGGCCGCCCGTCGGCCGTCTACTGCGTGACCACGTACCCGGCGTCCCGCAGGTCGCCGACGACGGCCGCGCAGTGCTCCGGCCCCTTGGTCTCCAGGTGCAGGTCGACCTCGACCTCCGCGAGGCCGAGCCGCGGGTCGATCCGCACGTGCGCCACGTCCAGCACGTTGGCGTCCGCCCGGGTCAGCACGCCCAGCAGCTCCGCCAGCGAGCCGGGGCGGTCGGTCAGCCGGACCCGCAGCGAGAGGTAGCGGCCGGCCGCCACCAGGCCGTGCCGCAGCACCCGCTGCATCAGCTGCGGGTCGATGTTGCCGCCGGACAGCACCGCCACCACCGGGCCCTCGAACGCGTCCGGCTGCTCCAGCAGCGCCGCGACCGGGCTGACCCCGGCCGGCTCGACGACCAGCTTGAGCCGCTCCAGGCCGAGCAGCAGGGCCCGCGACAGCGCCTCCTCGGAGACCGTGCGCACGCCGTCGGCCAGCGTGTTGACCACCTCGAACGGGATGTCGCCCGGGCGGCCCACCTGGATGCCGTCGGCCATGGTGGCGAACCGTTCCAGCGTGATCGGCCGCCCCGCCGCCAGCGAGGGCGGGTACGCGGCGGCCGCGGCGGCCTGCACCCCGATCACCCGGACGTCCGGCCGCAGCGGCTTCACCGCCAGCGCGATCCCGGCCAGCAGCCCGCCGCCGCCCACCCCGACCAGGATGGTGCGCACCTCGGGGCACTGCTCCAGGATCTCCAGGCCCACGGTCGCCTGGCCGGTCACCACGTCCCAGTGGTCGAAGGGGTGGATGAAGACCGCGCCGGTCGAGTCCGCGTACCGCTGCGCGGCCTGCAGCGCCTCGTCGACGGTGGCGCCGTGCAGCCGGACCTCCGCACCGTAGCCCCGGGTCGCGGCGACCTTGGGCAGCGGGGCGGCGAGCGGCATGAAGACGGTGGCGCGCACCCCCAGCAGCGCGGCGGCCAGCGCCACGCCCTGGGCGTGGTTGCCGGCGCTGGCCGCGACCACCCCGTCGGCCTGCTGCACCGGGGAGAGCCCGGCGATCCGCACGTACGCGCCGCGCAGCTTGAAGGAGCCGGTGCGCTGCAGGTTCTCGCACTTCAGGTGGACCGGCGCGCCGACCAGCGCGGCGAGGTGCCGGCTGGTCTCCATCGGGGTGACGCGGGCGATCCCGGCCAGCATCTTCTGGGCGCCGCGGACATCGTCGATGGTGATCGGCCAACTGTGCATGCGGTCAGGGTACGGGCGGCGCCCGCCGGAAGCCGGGACGTCGGCGCTGTTCCCGGGCCCGCCCGGCGCGCGTACGCTGCTGCTCCACGAGCCACCCTCACCGCACCCCGATCGTGAGCCGCGATGACGACCACCTCGCCCCAGGCCATCGGAACCGACGACCCGTTGCACTCCCAACTCCAGTACCAGATCGCGGTGTTCGCCCGCCGGATGGAGCAGGCCCGGCTCGGCGCGGTCGGCGCCCTGGACCGGGCCGGCTACCTGCTGCTGGACCACCTGCAGCGGCACGGCCCGGCCAACGTCAAGTCACTGGCCGAGGCGCTGGGCATCGACTCCTCGACCGTGACCCGGCAGGCTGCGCCGCTGGTCCGGGCGGCGCTGGTGGGCCGGGTGCCGTACCCGGCCGACCGGCGCTCGGTGCACCTCGCGCTGACCCCGCTCGGCGGGCGCCGGCTGGCCGAGGTGCGGGCCGACCGCGAGGAGTTGATGCGCGCGCTGACGGCCGGCTGGCCCGCCGAGGAGCAGCGGACCTTCTGCACCCTGCTGGCCCGGTTCAACGACTCGCTGGAGTCGTACTGGGCCGGGCGGCCGGAGTGACCGGCCGTCGGCGCGGCGGGGATCAGCCGAGCGCCTGCTGGAGGTCGGCCAGCAGGTCGTCGATCGACTCGATGCCGACCGAGACGCGCACCAGGTCGGCGGGCACCTCCAGGGCCGAACCGGCCACCGAGGCGTGGGTCATCCGGCCCGGGTGCTCGATCAGCGACTCGACGCCGCCGAGCGACTCGCCCAGGGTGAACAGCCGGGCGCGGTTGCAGACCTCGACCGCCGCCTGCTCGCCGCCGGCCACCCGGAACGACACCATGCCGCCGAACGCCTTCATCTGCTTGGCCGCGATGTCGTGGCCGGGGTGCTCGGGCAGGCCCGGGTAGAGCACCTGGGTCACCTTGGCGTGGCCGCTCAGCAGCTCGACGACCTTCTCGGCGTTGGAGCTGTGCCGGTCCATCCGCACGCCCAGGGTCTTGATGCCGCGCATCACCAACCAGGCGTCGAACGGGCCGGAGACCGCACCCATCGCGTTCTGGTGGTACGCCAGCTCCTCGCCGAGGCCCGCCTCGGCCGCCACCAGCGCGCCGCCGACCACGTCCGAGTGGCCGCCCATGTACTTGGTGGTGGAGTGCACCACGACGTCGGCGCCGAGCGCGATCGGCTGCTGCAGGTACGGGCTGGCGAAGGTGTTGTCGACCACCAGGATGGCGCCCGCGCCGTGCGCGATCTCGGCGAGGCCCGCCAGGTCGGCGATGCCCAGCAGCGGGTTGGACGGGGTCTCCACCCACACCGCGCGGGTGGCCGGGCGCAGCTGGGCGCGGACGTCGGCCAGGTTCTGCATGTCGGCGACGGAGAACTCCACGCCCCAGCGGGTCAGCACCTTGGCGAACAGCCGGAAGGTGCCGCCGTAGGCGTCGTTCGGGATGACGATGTGGTCGCCCGGCTTGAGGACGGTGCGCAGCAGGGTGTCCTCGGCGGCCAGGCCCGAGGCGAAGGCGAGGCCGCGGCTGCCGCCCTCCAGGGCGGCGAGGCACTCCTCGAGCGCGGTCCTGGTCGGGTTGGCGCTGCGGCTGTACTCGTACCCGCCGCGCAGGCCGCCCACCCCGTCCTGCTTGTAGGTGGAGACCTGGTAGATCGGCGTGACGACGGCCCCGGTCTGGGGGTCCGCTTCCTGACCCGCATGGATGGCGAGGGTCTCGAAGCCCTGGGGAAGCTGGTGCTCGGTCATACGACGAGCCTAGTGCGCGAACGCCGGACCGGTCGGCCGACCCGGAACCCGGCGAAAACCCGCTGCCGCGGGGCCCGGCCGTACCGCTACGATCTCCCCCCTCTGCACACATGATCAGAAAAGCTGGTCATCGTCTTCACGGGGGTGGACGCGCGTGGCCGCGACCCGGCAACCCGCCGCTCTGCGCGCCTCGACCAGGGCCGTCCAGGCCGTGGCGCTGCTGATCGGCTTCTACCTGTTCGCCGCCGCGATCGTGGCCGGACTGCTCGCTCTCGACATCGCGCTCTACTTCGAATCGGACCATCTGCGGCCGGGCCTGCTGAAGATCTGGGCGCTCTCCGCGCTGGTGGTCTACCCGGTGCTGCGGGTGGTCTTCCTGACCCGCCGGCCCGAGGCCGCCGAGGGCCCCGGACTGGCGGTCACCCGCGAGGAGCAGCCCGAGCTGTGGGCCAGGGTCGACCGGCTGGCCGAACTGACCGGCGTCCGCGGCCCGGCCCGGATCCGGCTCACCCCCGACGTCAACGCCGGCGTCCGGGAGGACACCCGGCTGCTCGGCCTGGTCCCCGGCCCGAGGCACCTGGAGATCGGCGTCCCACTGCTGATCGGCCTCTCCGAGGCGGAGCTGGACGCCGTGCTGGCGCACGAGTTCGGCCACTTCGGCAACCAGGACGTCCGGCTGGCCGGCGTCACCGTGGCCGGCCGCACCGCGATCCTGCACACCATCGGCACCCTGCACGAGCGCGCCGACCGCCACCAGGCCGAGGAGGCCGCCGAGATCCGGGCCAAGGCCGAGGACCGGCTGGCCCGCGGGAAGAAGCCGCGCGACGAGAGCGAGGGCAGCGGCGGCGTCCAGCGGGTGCTGGCCCGGATCTTCACCTGGTACGCCAAGCTGTTCTTCCGGGTCTCGGAGTCGGTCAGCCGCCGCCAGGAGTACGCCGCCGACCTGGCCGCCGCCCGGATCGCCGGCCGGCAGGCCACCGCGTCCGCCCTGCGCAAGATCCGCACCCTGGGCGCCGCGCAGGACTTCTACCTCCGCTCGTACGCCACCATCGGCTGGGACGCCGGCCTGCTGCCGGTGCCCGGCCAGGTCTACGGCGGCCTGGCCCGGCTGCTGGCGGACCCCGGCCGCCGCGCCGAGCTCGCCGCGCTCGGGCTCGACCTGCCCGAGGAGCACGCCGACCCGTACGACTCGCACCCGCCGATCGCCCAGCGGGTCGCCGCGATCGAGGCGCTGCCGGACGACGGCCTCGAGTCCGCCGAGGACGGCGCCGGCGCGCTGGCGCTGCTGCGCGACCCCGAGCGGACCCTGGCCGCCCTGGAGGCCGTCACGCTGGCCCCGGCGGCCGCCGCCAAGCGCCGGGTCGACTGGCCCGAGCTGGTGGACCGCGGCCACCTCGCACACGCCCGCGAGGCCGGCCAGCCGATCCTGCGCGCCCTGACCGGCTCCGGCCTGCACGGCACCGTCGACGCCCTGCTGGACGCCGTCGACGCCGGCCGCGGCCGGGAGATCGCCGCCCGGCTGCCCGGCGGCGAGCGCGCCGACCCCGACGCCCTGCGCCCGGCGCTGCGCTCCGGCATCGCCCGCCTGGCCGTGCTGGCGCTGGCCGAGGCCGGCCTGGCGCACTGGGAGCTGTCCTGGTCCGAGACGGCCGTGCTGGCCCTGCCGGACGGCATGGCCGAGGGATTCGACGCGGCGCTGGACGCCGCGGTGGCCGACCACCCCGACACCGCGCCGCTGCGCGCCCTGCTCACCGCAGCCGGCCTGCCGCCGACCGCCGCCTGACTCCCCGAGGTCTCCCTGTGGCAGCTCTGCTCCTCCTGGTCCCGCTCGCCGTCGTTCTCGGCATCCCACTCCACGACCGGCTGCGCGCCCGGCGCACGGAACGTGCCCGCCTGGACGTCCTGGCCGTTCACCGGGAGCTCGGGCTGCCGGACCGGGCCGACCTGGACACCGCCCACCCGCGCCCGCCGGCCCCCGGCACCACCGAGGCCGCCGCCGCCGCGGACGCCGGTGACTGGCGGCCGTTCGCCGCCCACCTCGCCGGGGCCGGCCGCGACTGGCCGCAGCGTGCCCGGCGGCTCGCCGCGCTCGTCGACCACGCCCGGACCGACGACGCCTGGCTGCGGGCCTGGCGCGCCGCGGAACCCGGGTCCCCGGACGCCGCGCTCGTGCACGCCGCCACCCTGGTCGCCGTCGCCTGGTCGGTACGTACCGGGGCGTACGCCGAGGACGTCGGCCGCGAACAGTTCGTAACCTTCCACCGCCTCCTGCGGGAGGCCGAGACCGCCTACCGCACGGCCGCCGAACTGGCCCCCGACGACCCCACACCGTGGTCAGGCATGCTGCCGGTCGCCATGGGACTGAGCTGGTCGCACGCACGCTTCGACGAGGTGTGGCAGGAGGTCGTCGCCCGCGATCCCCATCACTACGGGGCGTACAGCCGGGCCCTGCAGTACTGGTGCGCCAAGTGGCACGGATCGCACAAGCTGATGTCCGGGTTCGCGGACCGGGCAGCGGCCTCGGCGCCGGCCGGATCGCTGCTCTCCGGGCTGCGCCTGGAGGCCTACCGCGAACTGGAGGCGACCAAGGAGCCCGACCTGGTCTGGCGCTCGCGCAGGGCCCGCCGGGCGCTGGACCAGGTCCTCGCCGACCTGCGGACGCTGCCCGCCGACGATCCCCGGGCGGCCGAGGTACGCAACATGCTGGCCTACGGGCTGACCCGGGCCCGGCGCTGGGCCGAGGCCGTCGAGCAGTACCGGCTGATCGGCCGGTACATCGGCGGCGCACCGTGGATCCACTACGAGCAGCCGGACGAGGCCTTCGTCGGCTACCGCCGCCTCGCCGTGGCCCGCTGGGTCCGGGCCCGCCGACCGGCCGCCCCGACGGCCTGACCGAGCGGCCGTCCGGAATCCCGGGCGGCCGCCCGGCGTTGCACAGCAGGCCACTCTCGTCCAGCGCCCAGGAGCAGGCCGTGCTGTTCAACCGCCGCAAGTCCGAGCTCGTCACCCCCGACCAGGCCCTGCCCGGCCGCCCGGCGCCGGCCTTCGCCCTCACCGAACCGCACACCGTCCTGGGCCACCCGCTGATCGGCCCGTACCCGGCCGGGCTGGAGGTCGCCGACTTCGGGCTCGGCTGCTTCTGGGGGGCGGAGCGGGTGTTCTGGCAGCTGCCCGGCGTGTGGACCACCCTGGTCGGCTACCAGGGCGGGCACAGCCCCAACCCCACCTACGAGGAGGTGTGCAGCGGCCGCACCGGGCACACCGAGGCGGTCCGGGTGGTCTACGACCCGGCCCTGATCCCGTACGGGACGCTGCTGAAGACCTTCTGGGAGGCGCACGACCCGACCCAGGGCTTCCGCCAGGGCAACGACGTCGGCACCCAGTACCGCTCCGCCGTCTACACCCACTCGGCCGCGCAGCAGGCCGCCGCACAGGCCTCCCGCGATGCCTTCCAGCCGGAGCTGACCCGGCTGCGGCTCGGCCCGATCACCACCGAGATCGCCCCGGCCGGCCCGTTCTACCCGGCCGAGGCCTACCACCAGCAGTACCTCTCGGACGCCAAGAACCCGGACGGCTACTGCGGCCTCGGCGGCACCGGCGCCAGCTGCCCGGTCGGCGTGGCCAAGGCCGCGGACTGACCGTCCCCCCGGCACCTGCCGGGGACCGGCGGACGGCGGGTGCGGGGCGCTCAGGCACCCCGCACCCGCCGTCCGCCGTTCTGCTCACGCCCCGGGGACGCCGTAGTGCCGGGCCTCGATCGCCTTGCCGCTGTCGGCGAACGCCTTCGCCAGCTTGTGCTTGCCGACCGTCCCGACGATGGCGCCGAGCACGTGCCCCTTGAAGTTCTTGCCCTCGCGGACCACGACGGCATCGACGTCGGTGGTGCCGTCGGGCTTGCGGGTGAAGTTGTAGGTGTGGCCCGACCGGCCGCCCCACACGTTGGAGTCGGTGGTCGTCATGACCACGTGCTCGGGATCGGACCAGTCGTAGTGCAGCCGCTCCCAGACCCCGCCCGCGCCCTCGGTGACGTCGGCCTCGTGGGCCCCGCGCTCGTGGACCTCCAGGTACTTGTCGGAGCTGTTGCCGAAGAGCTCCGCGCGACCCGGCCCGAAGTCGGTCAGCCCGGCGATGAACTGCTCGGGCGTGGCGGTGGTCGTCTGGTGGAAATGGATCGTGGACATCTGCGCTCCTCGGTGCTCCCGCGGGCAGGCGCCCGCCGGACCGGCCCGGGTCCGGCCGGGGCGGGACTCCCTGCCAGCCTCTCTCCGCGCACCACCGGCTGCAACAGACCTCCCGGTGCGCGCCGCGGGCGGGCGGCGCGCACCGGGAGGCGGGCCGGCGGGTGTGCTCAGCCGGAGCCGGTGACGCCCGGCGCCACGAAGCGGCGGTGCAGCGGGGCGAACTCGACCACCGGGTCACCGGCGACGCCCAGTTCGCCCTTGACCACCGGTCCGATCCGGGTCCCGATGAACTCCTCGCACTTGGCCTGCGACTCCCAGACGTCGACGACGTGGAAGCCGTCCGCCCCGAACCAGGCCGTGTGCAGGTGGGCGCCGTCCGGCGGTTCCTGCTCCCACCGGATCCGGCGGAGCGTCTCGTCGTACAGCTCGGGGGTGATCTCGGGCCAGTGCATGCTCATCACGACGGCCATGGCGGGTTCCTCTCCGGCGTCCGGTGTCCAGGAGCGGGCCGCACCCCCCGGCCGCGGCTCCGCACGACGACGCTAGGGGAGCCGGGGCCGGCGGGCAGCGCGGGGCGGCCGTCCGGGCTCAGGACCGCTGTGCGGCGAGCGCCCGCAGGGCGGTGCGCTGGCTGTACGCGAGCAGGGTGACCGTCACGGCGGCCAGCACCACCGCGAACGCCAGGTGGGCGGCCATCCCGGTGAGCGCCACCCCGGCCGCGGCGAGGACGGCGTGGCTGCCGATCCGCAGCGCCAGCAGGCCGAGGGCGATCCGGCGGGTGCCGCGGCCCCGCCAGAGCGCCTTGGCCAGCTTCAGGCGCTTGCGCATCATCGTCAGCGAGACCGCGATGTTGACCGCGAACAGCGCCACCAGCACGGGCCACACCGACGGGACGGCCTTGATCAGGTCGAACGCGGCCGAGAGCACGCCCTCGAAGGCGAAGAACCAGACCGGCAGTGCCACCGCCGCGGGGTCCAGCACGGGCTCGCCCGCGGCGGGCCGGTCCTCGGTGCGGGTGGTCGGTTCCTCGACGACGGCGTTCATGGTCTCCCCCGGTTGCGATGAGGCCGGCGGGTGCGCCGACGGACCTCATCCTGTCGGCCGCCGCCGGGTCCCCGGCAGGGCCGCACCGCACGGGTCCGCCATGACGGATGTCATACCGCCGGGCCGCGCCGCACCTCGTGCAGGAAGCAGCCGAAGGCGAGCGCCCGCACGTGCACCACGGCCACGCCCGGGTCGGCCAGTTCCTCGGCCACCACCTGCCGCACCTCGGCGGGACCCGCCGCCCGGCCCCGCAGGATCCGGCCGCCCGCGTCGTAGCAGCGCACCACCCGCTCGCCCTGGTGCAGGTCGCCCGGCCAGCCGCCGGCCGGGCCGGGGCACTCGTCGGCGTGGACGAACACCGGCCCGGTCTCGTCGTACGGCCCCGGGTCGGCGCCCGTCCCGGCGGCCCACCGGCGCAGCGGCGCGTACGAGAGCAGCAGGACGTCCTCGCCGGGCCTGGCCCGGGTGAGGCAGCAGCGCAGCGGCGAGCCGCCCGAGGTGTCGGTGGAGCGGACGGGCGGGCGGCCGGCGTCGTCGACGGCGCGCAGGGTGCGGAGCACCTCGGGGTCGACCGGGCGCACGTCCAGGGTGGGTTCTGGGGTGGTCATGTCCCCAGCCTGCCCGGCCTGCGGCCGCGGGTCCGGCGGGAATCGGACGTCGCGTCACCGCGGCCGGGCCGGCAGGAGCAGGGGTGGGCGTCAGCTCTTCTGCGGCAGCAGGCGCTTGATGTCCTGGTAGCCGAGGCCCGCCTCGTTCATCGCCTTCACGGTGCGCTCGTCGAGGCCGAGGCCGACCAGCTCCTTGATCTGGGCGTCGGTGAGCGGTGCGGCCGGGCCGCCGTCCCCGTAGTCCTCGAAGTCGGCGTCGTCGTCGCCGGTGCCGGTGCCCGGGTGGGCCGGTGCCTGGCTCTGGGCGAACTTCGCGAAGGCCTCGATGTCCTGCTCGGTGATGGCCTCGGCGCCGGCCGGGGCCTGCGGGGCGGCCGCCTCGCCGGTGAACGAGAGCTTCAGCGGGACGTGCAGTCCGAGGCCGGCCTGGCCCTCGAACTGCGCCAGGTCGACCGCGATCGAGGAGAGGGCGCCGCCCTTGAGGTACAGGTCGGCCCGCAGGGTGCGGTTGGGCATCTCGGACGAGTCGTCACCGAGGCCGGGGAACCGCTCCATGCCGGGGAAGCCGGGGAACTTCTCGGCGGCCGGGCGGACGGCGCCCTCCAGGGCCTCCATCAGCGGGCGGCTGGGCGCGTTGAGCCGGATGTGCCGGGTGCCGTCCTGGGTGCCCAGGTCGTCGAAGGTGACGTTCTCGGCGAAGGCGTGCTTGAGCGAGTCGAACATCTTCTCGGCGGTCTTCGGGTCCACCGACGGGGTGCCCTTCGGGCTGCCCGGACGGGTGCTCCCGGCACCGGCACCCGCACCCGCGAACTTCTCCAGCAGCGCCGGGTCGAGCGAGACCCACTGGCCGGACAGCCCGTCCTTGACGGTCTTCAGCTCGGGCGGCAGCTCGGCGGCCATCCCGCGGACGTCGGCGGCCTCCTCGCCGGCCAGCTGGGAGATGGCGTCGAGGTCGGCCTTGGCGTAGACCTTGGCGTCGACCTGACGCAGGTCCAGGTAGGTCTTGCCGCTCTTCGCGGCGAGCTGGTACTCGAAGTCGAGGTCCTGGCCCGCACCCGCGGCGGCCGCGCCGGCCGCCGGGGCCTTGAGCCCGTCCAGCTCGGCCAGCGGCTTGTCGGCGCCGAGCGCGATGCTGAGCTTGAGGTCGGCGATCTGCTGGGCGTCGGAGCGCTTCAGCGGCTCGCCGGCGGGGTCGAGTTCGGAGAGCGAGACCAGCTGGTCGGCGGTGGCGTCGAGGGTGAGCTCGGCGCGCAGATTCTTGGCCTGGCCGAGCTTGCCGAAGGCGGTGGAGACTTCCTGGGCCGCGCTGAGCTGTTCCACGGTGCCGCAGGCCGCGAGTCCGGCGGCGAGGACCACGGTGCAGGCGGTCGAGGCTATCGCCGCGCGGACGGTGCGGCGGGTGGCGGTGCTGATGGCTGTCTCCTGGGGAACGGCGGCCCGGGCGTGCGCGCTGGGCGGCAGGCGTACCGATGCGGGGTCAGCGGTCAGCAAAGCACGCGCCGGGCACCGCGGGTACCGATTTTCTTCACCTCTGGCTGAGGACGGGCCCCAAGGTATACCCAGGTGCGGACGGTCCCCGGAACGGGGTCGGCCCCGGGTCCGGCCGCGGGTGGCGGTGGTCGGATCCGGGGCCGTTCTCCCGGTTCGGGGGAGGGCGGGCGGGTGGCGGCTGGTCAGACGGCGCTGCCGGCCTTCCACTGGGTCCAGGTCATGTTCCAGCCGTTCAGGCCGTTGGCCGGGTCGACCTGCTTGTCACCCGAGTTGACCACCTCGACCACGTCGCCGATCAGCGAACTGGCGTAGAACTTCGCCGCGTTGGTGTTCGGGTCGGTGCCGCCCTGGACGTCCCGCAGGGAGATGCAGCCGTGGCTGGTGTTGGCTTTGCCGAACTGCGAGGCGGGTGACCAGTAGTTGCCGTGGATGAAGGTGCCGGAGGCGGTCAGGCGCTGGGCGTGCGGCACGTCCGGGATGTTGTACTCGTCGCCGAGGCCGACGGTGGCGGAGTCCATCTTGGTCTGCTGGAACTGCTCGGAGATGACCAGCTTGCCGCCCCAGGTCCGGTGTTCGGGGGAGCCGCCGATGACGGGGTAGACGGCGGTGACCCTGCCGTCGGTGGTGACGGTGAGGGTGTCGGCGGCGAGGTCGGCGACGCTGGTCTGGCTGCGGCCGATGGTGAAGGTCACGTCCTTGGACTGGATGCCGTAGACGCCCTTGGTGCCCTCGACGTCCTTCAGCCGGAGGCTGAGCGTGACCTTGGTGCCCTTGGCCCAGTACTGCTGCGGCCGGAAGTCCAGCCGGGTGCTGGAGAACCAGTGGCCGACCACCTCGACGCCGGGGTCGGCCACCACGGAGATGGCCCGCTGGACGGCGGCGCGGTTGGTGACCGCCTTGTTGAAGCGGATCGAGATCGGCATCCCGACGCCGACCGTGGAGCCGTCCTCCGGGGTGAAGTAGCCGACGAAGGTGCTGGCCGGGGTGGCGGTGGCGAAGCTGGTGTTGGCGTCGGCCTCGCGGCCGCTGTGGTCGTCGGCGATCACCGAGACGGTGTACTTGGTGCCGGAGACCAGCGGCCCGGTCGAGGTCCACGTGGAGGCGTCCGGGCTGAGCTGCCCGGGTATGACGGCGCCGGTCGCGTCCACCAGCGCCACCGCCCGCAGGCTGCCGTCGGTCACGGTGACCTTGACCGGGTCGCCGAACGGCGCGTCGGTGGTGCCGTTGGCCGGCTTGACGGTGATCTTCGCCACCGAGGCCTTCGGGCTGCTGCTGGGGGTGGCGGTGCCGCCCTGCGGGGCCAGCGGGCTCTCCGAGGAGCCGCTCTTGCTGCCGCCGCTGTCGCTGTCGCAGGCCGCCAGGACCAGCACCGGCGCGCCGAGCAGACCCGCCAGCACGCCACGCCGCGTCCACTGGCCACCGAGCGGACGGTTCGGCTTCTCCGGTGCGGTCACTGCGGACTCCCTGCTGCTCGCGTTGCCGGCATATCGGTAGAACCGACGCAATCGAGACTTGTTGCGGTTCCGTGAGGAAATGGTCGAGACCGTTCGAGAATACTCAAGATCCCATCAGAACGGACAAACGATCGAAAAAGCCGCCCGCCCCGGATGCTCCGGGACGGGCGGCGGCAGGGGTCGAGGCCCGGACGGGCTACTCCACCTCGTGCTCCTCCCAGGTCTCGTCCTCGGGGTCGTAGTCGGTGATCGCCGACTCCCAGGTGGCCGAGGTCAGCTCGACGCCCGGCACCTCGCCGAGCAGCGCGACGGGGTCCACGAAGTGGGCGAGCGAACCCGACGGGTCCACCTCGATGGCCTCGACGGACTGCGCGCGCTCGTCGTCGTCGAGGTACTCGTCGGCGTCGACCTGGGCGAGGGCCGCGGCCTTGAGCGCCTGCTCGTCGGTGATCTCCGCGATGAGCTCTATGGTGAGGCGGACGTAGCGCGGGGCGTCCTGCCCGGAAAGATCAGTGCTGGTCATGCCTGCGAGGGTAGGCGAGCGGGCCGCCGCACGGAAACGGGCCGGCGCACCCGGGTCCGGCGCCCGGCCGGGAAGCGGGCGCCCGAACACGGCAGGGCCGGTGCCCGAGTACGGGTACCGGCCCTGCCGCCTCCGCAGGGGCTCCCCCACCCGGGAGCCGCGGAGACGCGCCTCTCGGCGCGATAGGTGGCGCGGGGGCCACCACACCCTCCCGGCCGGAGCCGGCAGGGGCGGGACGACGGCAGCCCCCGCGCGCAGGACACGGTGGGCCGGGTCAGGGCCGACCGACGTGTCCGTGGTGGCTGCGATGCCGGGGAGCCGCTCCCGACCTCCGCTGCCACCGTGCTCGGCGTCTTGCCGTCGACCACTACATTGCCGGACGGTTGTTAACCCCGTGATGCGCGGACGTGACGTCGGTGTACCAACCGCCGGGCCGGCCCGTCCTCACCCGTCCGGCCCGTCAAGGCCGCTGACCCGTGGTCAGTGACCGGCCCGGCTGGTCAGGTAGGACAGCAGGTCCTGGCGGGTGACGATGCCCTGCGGCTTGCCCTCGACCAGCACGACGGCCGCGTCGGCCTTCTCCAGCACCGCCATCAGGCTGGTGACGGACTCGCCCGAACCGACCACCGGCAGCGGCTTGGACATCACCTTGTCCAGGCTGTCGGTGAGCTTGATCCGCTGCGCGAACAGGGCGTCCAGCAGCTCGCGCTCGACCACCGAGCCGATCACCTCGCCGGCCATGATGTCGGGGTGCCCGGCGCCCGGCGAGACCACCGGCATCTGGGAGACGCCGAAGTCGCGCAGCACCCGGACGGCCTCGGCGACCGTCTCGTTCGGGTGCATGTGGACGAACTGCGGGATGCCCTCGTGCTCGACGGCGTCCTTGCGGGCCAGCACCTCGCCGATGTGCGCCTCGTCCTCGGCGGTGGGCAGGAAGCCGTAGTCGGCCATCCAGTCGTCGTTGAAGATCTTCGAGAGGTAGCCGCGGCCGCCGTCGGGCAGCAGCACCACCACGACGTCGTCCGGGCCGAGCTCGCGGGCCACCTCCAGTGCGGCCACCACGGCCATCCCGCAGGAGCCGCCGACCAGCAGGCCCTCCTCCTTGGCGAGGCGGCGGGTCATCTGGAAGGAGTCCTTGTCGGAGACCGCGACGATCCGGTCCGCGACCTCGCGGTCGTAGGCGGTCGGCCAGAAGTCCTCGCCGACGCCCTCGACCAGGTACGGCCGGCCGGTGCCGCCGGAGTAGACCGAGCCCTCCGGGTCGGCGCCGATCACCTGGACCGCGCCCTTGGAGGCGTCCTTCAGGTAGCGGCCGGTGCCGGAGATGGTGCCGCCGGTGCCGACGCCCGCGACGAAGTGGGTGATCTTCCCCTCGGTCTGCTCCCACAGCTCCGGGCCGGTGGAGTGGTAGTGCGAGGCCGGGTTGTCCGGGTTGGAGTACTGGTCCGGCTTCCAGGCGTTCGGGGTCTCGCGGACCAGCCGGTCGGAGACGTTGTAGTACGAGTCCGGGTGCTCGGGCGCGACGGCGGTCGGGCAGACCACCACCTCGGCGCCGTAGGCCCGGAGCGTGTTGATCTTGTCGGTGGAGACCTTGTCAGGACAGACGAAGATGCACTTGTAGCCCTTCTGCTGGGCCACGATGGCCAGGCCCACCCCGGTGTTCCCGGAGGTCGGCTCGACGATCGTGCCGCCCGGCTTGAGCGCACCGGAGGCCTCGGCGGCCTCGATCATGCGCATCGCGATCCGGTCCTTCACCGAGCCGCCCGGGTTGAAGTACTCGACCTTGGCCAGCACCGTGGCACTGATTCCGTCGGTGACCTTGTTGAGCTTGACCAGAGGTGTGTTTCCGACCAGATCGATGATCGAGTTGTGGTACCGCACGGGGATCCTCCCGGACTTGGCTGCTGTGACTGTGGGTACTCAAAGCCTATGGCCACGGATGGCCGATGGGCGCCGATAGCGCGCGGGTCCACGCGGGTACCAAGGAGTACGGAGCCGCCGCACGAGCCGCTGCGGCGGCGGACGGACAAGGGGGTGCCGGATGCCAGGGGCACAGGCGTCGAGGGCCCGGGTGGCCCGGAGGATCGCGACCGCCGCGGCCTACGGCGGTGGCGGGATCGGCCTGCTCGGGGTCGGCGTGGCGGGCGTCCTGCTGACCGAGAGCAGGCTGGCGATCCGCGCGATCGGCCTGCTGGAGGGCGATCCTCCGCGCGCCGACGGGGTGTACGGGGAGGCGTTCGCGGACCCCGCGGACACCCGGCCGCCGGTGCGGCTGCTCTTCCTCGGGGACTCCACCGCGGCCGGGCTCGGGGTCCTGCGCGGGCAGGAGACCCCCGGCGCGCTGCTGGCCTGCGGGCTGGCCTCGGTCGCCGAGCGCCGGGTCCGGCTGCACAACGTCGCCGCCTCGGGCGCACGCTCCTGCGATCTCGCCGGGCAGGTCCGGCGGGCGCTCCCGTTCCGTCCCGAGCTGGCCGTGATCATGATCGGCGCCAACGACGTGACCCGGCGCAGCCGCGCCTCCCAGGCCGTGGGGCAGCTGGCGGACACGGTGGCCGCGCTGCGCGGGGCGGGCTGCGAGGTGGTGGTCGGCACCTGCCCGGACCTCGGCACCATCAAGCCGGTCCGGCCGCCGCTGCGCTGGGTGGCCCGGCGGGTGAGCCGGCAGCTGGCGGCGGCGCAGACCATCGCGGTGGTGGAGGCCGGCGGGCGGACGGTGTCGCTGGGCTCGCTGCTCGGTCCGGAGTTCGCCGCCCGGCCGGAGATGTTCGCGGCCGACCGCTACCACCCGTCCGCCCAGGGCTACGCGACGGCCGCGATGGCGCTGCTGCCCTCGCTCTGCGCGGCCCTGGAGGTCTGGCCCGAGGAGACCGGCGGCGGCGGGCCGGTGCAGGGCGACGCGGTGCTGCCGGTCGCGGTGGCCGCGGCCGCGGCGGCCGGGCAGTCGGGCACCGAGGTGGTGGCGGTCGGCCCGGAGGGCGGCCGGCGCTGGGCGCAGCTGCGGCACCGGCTGCGGCTCGGGCTGCCCGGCGCGGGCGGCGCGCCGGAGCCGGAGGCCGCGTCGGCCAACTCACACCCGGGGGCGGGTGACGCCGGGGCTACTTAGCGGTAACTTTCCCTGCGAGCGGCCTCGGGCCCCCGTGCGCCCGGATCCGCTCGCCCGCCCAGGCCACGCATCGAGGAGCCCGTCATGCCCGAAGCCGTCATCGTCAGCGCCGCCCGTTCGCCGATCGGCCGGGCCTTCAAGGGCTCGCTCAAGGACGTCCGCCCGGACGACCTGACCGCGCAGATCATCGGCGCCGCGCTGGCCAAGGTGCCCGAGCTGGACCCGCGGCAGATCGACGACCTGATGCTGGGCTGCGGCCTGCCCGGCGGCGAGCAGGGCCACAACCTGGCCCGGATCGTCGCGGTCCAGATGGGCATGGACTACCTGCCCGGCGCCACCATCACCCGCTACTGCTCCTCCTCGCTGCAGACCACCCGGATGGCGCTGCACGCCATCAAGGCGGGCGAGGGCGACGTCTTCATCTCCGCCGGTGTGGAGACCGTCTCGCGCAGCATCAACGGCACCTCGGACGGCATGCCGGGCACCCTCAACCCGTTCTTCGACGACGCCCTGGCCCGCACCGCCAAGCGCGCCGAGGAGGGCGGCGGCGAGTGGCACGACCCGCGCGAGGACGGGCTGGTCCCCGACGCGTACATCGCGATGGGCCAGACCGCGGAGAACCTGGCCGCGCTCAAGGGCGTCACCCGGGCCGACCAGGACGCGTTCGGCGTCCGCTCGCAGAACCTCGCCGAGGCCGCCATCAAGGCCGGTTTCTGGCAGCGCGAGATCACCCCGGTCACCACCCCCGACGGCACCGTGGTCTCGGCCGACGACGGCCCGCGCGCGGGTGTGACGCTGGAGGCCGTGTCCGGCCTCAAGCCGGTGTTCCGCCCCGACGGCACGGTCACCGCCGGTAACTGCTGCCCGCTGAACGACGGCGCGGCCGCCCTGGTGATCATGTCGGACACCAAGGCCCGCGAGCTCGGCATCACCCCGCTGGCCCGGGTGGTCTCCACCGGCGTCAGCGCGCTCTCCCCCGAGATCATGGGCTACGGCCCGGTCGAGGCCTCCCGGCACGCGCTGAAGCGCGCCGGGCTGTCCATCGGCGACATCGACCTGGTCGAGATCAACGAGGCCTTCGCCGCCCAGGTCATCCCGTCCTACCGGGACCTCGGCATCGACCTGGACCGGCTGAACGTCAACGGCGGCGCCATCGCGGTCGGCCACCCCTTCGGCATGACCGGCGCCCGGATCACCACCACGCTGATCAACTCCCTGCAGTGGCACGACAAGCAGTTCGGCCTGGAGACCATGTGCGTGGGCGGCGGCCAGGGCATGGCGATGGTCATCGAGCGCCTCAGCTGACCCCACCGGGCAGGCCCGCACCACCCGTTCGGGCTCACCGAGAGTAATTGAGGGCCGGATCACACTCCAGGTGTGATCCGGCCCTTCCCGTTGTCGATTCAGCCGGTTTCATCGACAGTCCGGAATGGATCAACTGCGTAGCGTAGAACGGTATTACCTAACAATTTGGGGACAAGGGGGAAAGTCACACATAAAACGGACATCAGCCACTGCAGCATCTGCCTTTCATGCGGCAGTGTGGAGACGTAACCCCGTTCCACTCCTCGCAAGGAGTACGTTCCGTGAGCGCCGTCTACACCGTCCTGCTGCTGATCCTGATCGCCGTGTCGACCGGCGTCCTGCTCCAACTGCGCCGTGTCGCAAGCCGGCTGAACGACCAGGCCGCCCCGGCCGCTGCCCCGGCCGTGGTCGACGAGGCCGTGATACGCCGCGCCGTGACCGAGGCGCTGGCGGCCGACCGGGAGCGGGAGATCTCCGAGGCCCGCGCGTTCTGGGCCGAGCAGGAGGCCAGGGCGGCCGAGGACGCCCCGCTGTTCGACGCCCCCTTCACCACCGTCGGCGAGGAGTGGCCGCTGTTCTTCCCGCGGCCGACCGGCCCGGACGAGGCCGCCGACACCACCGGCAACGCCGGCACCATGGACCCGGCCTTCGGCGAGGCGCTGCGCTCCGCCCTGGAGGACCTGATCAACGAGGGCGGCCCGGCCCAGGGCGGCGTCCACCCGTCGATGCCCGCCCACCCCGGCCACGGCGGCGGCGCCCCGCACCCCGCCGACACCGGCGAGGCCCGCGCACGGCGCGAGGCCGACCTGCTCGCCACCGGCCTGGACGCCGGCCTGCTGGACGCCGACACCGAGCCCGCCACCGCCCCGGACCCGCGCCGGCACCCCTCGCACCCGGACTTCATCCCCAGCCCGACGCCGTCCCGCGAGTGGACCGACGACCGGCTGGCGGCGCTCGCCGAGGAGAAGGTCGGCCTCACCGACGTGCGGCCCGGCCCGCTGGGCACCCTGGACGTGTACGCCTTCGCCGACGGCACCACCCTGTGCGTGGCGCCCGGCGACCGGGAGGCGGCCTACCGGCTGATCGACGCCGTCCGCGGCGGCGAGGACGTCCGGCTGCTCGGCGGCTCGCGGTTCTCCGGCTCGTACTCGCTGACCTTCTCCACCGACGAGGACACCGTCTACGTGCTGGCCGACCGGGTGGTCGCCAGCATCTGACCGGCAGGCGCAGCGGTGACCGGCGGCGGGGGGGGGGGGGGGGGGGGGGGATCGAGCGCGTGGGCGGGGACGGGGGT
>NZ_JBXQQB010000021.1:155464-157647 GCF_057220535.1 Kitasatospora sp. NEAU-CNBT7
AACGAGAGGACAAGGTGGCACTCGACGGGGACAGAAAGGTGGCCCGTTCCCCCCCCCCCCCCCCCCCGCCGCCGTTGCCGTTGATGCCGCTGTTGCCGTTTATGCAGCTGTTGCCGTTGATGCCGCCGCCGTTGCGCGGGCCGGTCCCGGCCCGGGGGCGGGCGCGGTTCAGGAGACCAGCTCGGTGACGGCCAGCACGTCCGCGAGCGCCTCGGCCAGTACCGCGTCCCCGGCGCCCGCCGCGGCCAGGTCGTGGCCGGCCACCGCCAGCTGGTCGCCGACCGCGAACGCCCCGGCGTCCGGCAGCTCGCGCGGCGGCCCGCCCTCCAGCCGCAGCGCGGTGGCCGCAAGTCGGCGGGCCAGCGCCAGCGCGGCGGCCGCCCTGGACGGGTGGCCGGGCACCGCGCCGAGCAGCCGGCTCTGCGGCATCGAGCGGAACCGGTCGGCCAGGCGGTCGACGGCGGTGGACAGGGTCGGTTCGTCGGACATGCAGCGAGGCTACCGGCAGACGCCGCGGGCCCCGGGAGTCGGTGACTCCCGGGGCCCGCGGCCGAGGCGGCCGACGGCTAGTCGTCGCCGCGCAGGATGGCGATCAGGCGGAGCATCTCCAGGTAGATCCAGACCAGCGAGAGGGTGAGCCCGAAGGCGGCCCGCCACGACTCCTGCTGCGGGGCGCCACCACGGATGCCCTCCTCGATCTCGGCGAAGTCGAGCGAGAGGAAGAAGGCGCCGAGCGCGATGCCGATCAGGCCGACCACGATGCCGAGCGGACCGGAACGCAGGCCGAGGTCCGCGCCGAGCGCGTAGGCGACCGCGTTGATCAGCATCAGGATCACGAAGCCCATGGCCATCGCGATGCCGATCCTGGCGTACCGCGCGGTGACCCGGATCCGGCCGCTCTTGTAGGCGAACAGCATCGCCGCGAAGACCGCCGCCGTCCCGAGCACCGCCTGCAGGACGATGCCGTCCCACAGGGTCTCGAACGACTTGGAGACGGCGCCCAGGAAGAAGCCCTCCAGGCCCGCGTAGGTCAGGATCAGCGCCGGGCTGACGGTCCGCTTGAAGGTGGCGACCAGGCCGACCACGAGGGCGGCCAGCGCCGCCACCACGGCGTACCCGTAGTTCTCGGCCGGCAGCGCGAACCAGGCCACCGCGCCGGCCGCGACCAGGGTCAGCAGGGTCATCGCCGTGCGGGCGACCACGTCGTCCATGGTCATCCGGCCGGTGTCCAGCGGCCCCGCGGAGGGCGCCCGGTACATCGTGGCCAGCTGCTCGTCGGTGAGTCGGCCGCCCTGGGGCTGCCGGCCGTACTGGTCGTTCGCGTAGGGGTTGTTGGCGTACGGGTCGGCCCCGTAGGGCTGCTGTCGGGTGCTGTCGAACCCTGCGTAGCCGGTGTCGCGGGAGAAGGCCCCGTCCCGCGAGAAGACCGGATTGCTGCTTCTCATGCTCATTCCCTCCGGGGGACGGCACGGCACCGCCCACCATCGGACAAGAGTAATGTCTTGGCAAAGCAGTACGCGTACGCCGCGAGGATGATCTCCCGCGGCCGAGCAGGCGGAGCTGGTGCCCGGAGCCGGACTCGAACCGGCACGGCCTTGCGGCCAAGCAGTTTTAAGCTGCCCGTGTCTGCGTTCCACCACCCGGGCGTGAACCGCTCCCGCCCCTGTTCGGGCTACCCCCTGAGCCTAGTCGTCCGACTCCCGGTTTCGCATGTTCCCGGCCCCGGAAGTTGTCATGCTTCCTTGCCATCTGACGAACCGTTCGTGATCCGGCCAGTGGAAGCACTGTTATCGGCCAGTTGACGGGCCGCACCGGGCCTTCACCGGCCTCAGGGACGGTGTCATACCGCAGGAGGAGGGTGACGGTCCGGTGTACGCCTCGCGGTGGTCCGGCCAACCGTCCGCCGGAGCGACGGATCCGGCCGGGGCCGCCCGGGAGCATGGAACCACCGTCCCCCCTTCCGGCAGGAGCCCTCCCGTGACCACGATGACGACCACCACCGCCGCCGCGCGCGCCGTCGGCCTGAACAAGGTCTACGGCGAGGGCGAGACCCGGGTCGTCGCCCTGGACGACGTCAGCGTGGCCTTTGGCCAGGGCGAGTTCACCGCCATCATGGGCCCCTCCGGCTCCGGCAAGTCCACCCTCATGCACTGCATGGCCGGCCTCGACACCGTCACCTCCGG
>NZ_JBXQQB010000022.1:0-90398 GCF_057220535.1 Kitasatospora sp. NEAU-CNBT7
GGTCCCCGGCTACCGCGCCACCGTCCTGGACCAGGACGGCCACCCCGTCCCCGACGGACAACCCGGCCTGCTCGCCGTCAAGGGCCCGACCGGCTGCCGCTACCTCGCCGACGACCGCCAACTCGGCTACGTCCGTAACGGCTGGAACATCACCGGCGACACCTACATCCGCGACACCGACGGCTACTTCTGGTTCCAGGCCCGCCACGACGACATGATCGTCTCCGCCGGCTACAACATCGCCGGCCCCGAGGTCGAACACACCCTGATGAACCACCCCGACGTCGCCGACTGCGCCGTCGTCGCCGCACCCGACCCGAGCCGCGGCACCATCGCCAAGGCCTACGTCGTACTCCGCCCCGACGCCGCCGCCGGCCCGGCCACCGCCACCGCACTGCAGGACCACGTCAAACAGACCATCGCCCCCTACAAATACCCCCGCGCCATCGAGTTCGTCACCGAACTCCCCCGCAACTCCAGCGGCAAACTCCAGCGCGCCGAACTCCGCCGCCGCGCCCACGGCGCCACCGACCGATGACGTTCACCGGCGTCACACCGCCCACCCGGCGCGATCGCGTCGCCGCCGCCACGGAAGGCCCAGCCATGGACGATCTCCCATCCCCGTCACCCGCGCCCCTGCCGCCCGCACCCCCGTCGCCCGTGCAGGCGCAGCCCCCCGCCCCCGGCGCGGACCCGGCCGGGACGCTGCCGAGCGTGGTGATCGAGCGTCAGGTCGAGTGGTCGGACACCGACGCCGCCGGTCATCACCACTTCTCGGCGGTCCTGCGCTGGGCCGAGGCGGCGGAGGCCGCCCTGCTGCGCAGTCTCGGCCTCGGCGACCTGTTCGGCAGCATCCCGCGGGTCCACTTCGAGGCGGACTACCTGGCCCGGCTGTGGTTCGGCGACGTGGTCCGGGTCGAGCTGCGGGTGGACCGGGTGGGCACCAGCTCGCTGCACTACGCCTTCGACGTGCACGGCCCCGCGGGCCCCGCCGCGACCGGGCGGATGTCGGTGGTCCACTCCGCGGCCACCGCGAAGGGCGCCGCGCCGTTGAGCGCGGACGCCCGTCGGCGGCTGACCTCCTCCGGGCCGCAGCGACCGGAGACGTACGGCGGCTGAGCCGCACCGGCCCTTGACCGGCGTCCCGGCCGTCGACCGGCGTCCCGGCCCTTGACCGGCGTCCCGGCCCTTGACCGGCGTCCCGGCCCTTGACCGGCGTCCCGGCCCTTGACCGGCGTCCCGGCCCTTGACCGGCGTCCCGGCCCTTGACCGGCGTCCCGGCCGCCGCTGCGCGGCCGGGCGCCACGGGCGCGGAGCGCATATCGCGTTCTCTTGACGCTCGACAGAGGTACGCCATAGCGTGATGACACGAACACTGGAGGACCTTCATGCGCGTAGCAGTCATCGGGGGAGGGCCCGGCGGCCTGTACTTCGCCGCGCTGGCCAAGCAGCTCTCGCCGGACTGGGACATCACCGTCTGGGAGCGCAACGCCCGCGACGACGCGTCCGGGTTCGGTGTGGTGTTCTCGGACGAGACGCTGGACGGGATCGCCCAGGGCGACCCCGAGGTGTTCGCCGCCATCTCGGCGGAGTTCGCCCGGTGGAGCGACATCGACATTCACTTCGGCGGCGAGGTCCGTACCTCCGGCGGCCACGGGTTCGCCGCCCTGGACCGCAACCGGCTGCGCGAGGTCCTGCAGAAGCGCTGCGCCGGGCTCGGGGTCGACGTCCGCTACGGCACACCGGCGCCGCCGGCCGGGGAGCTCTCGGCCACCCACGACCTGGTGGTCGCCGCCGACGGCGTCCGCTCGGCCACCCGGGCCGCCTACCCGGACGGCTTCCGGCCGGAGCTGGACGAACGGCACTGCCGCTACATGTGGCTCTCCACCGACCGGGTCTTCGAGGCCTTCACCTTCATCGTGGAGCAGCGCGACTTCGGCGTCGTCCAGGTGCACGCCTACCCGTACTCCGACCGCCGCTCGACCTTCATCGTCGAACTGGAGGAGCAGGCCTGGCGGCGGGCCGGCTTCGAGGCCCTGGCCGGGCGGGAGTTCGGACGCGGCGAGAGCGACGAGGCGAGCGTGCGGCGGTGCGAGGAGATCCTGGCCGACCACCTGGACGGCCACCGGCTGATCCCCGACGCCTCCCGGTGGATCCGGTTCACCACCGTCCGCAACGCCTCCTGGCGGCACGGGAACGTCGTCCTGCTCGGTGACGCCGCGCACACCGCGCACTTCTCGATCGGGTCGGGCACCAAGCTCGCCATGGAGGACGCCCTCGCGCTCGCCGCGAGCCTGCACGAACACCCCACCGTGGAGCGGGCGCTGGCCGCGTACGAGACCGAGCGCAGGCCGGTGGTGGAGTCGACCCAGCGGGCCGCGCAGGCGAGCCTGGAGTGGTTCGAGACGATCGGCCGCTACGGTGGCCAGGGCCCCGACCAGTTCGCCTTCAACCTGCTCACCCGCAGCCGCCGGGTCACCTACGGCAACCTGCGGGCCCGGGATGCCGCCTTCGTGGACGCCGTGGACGGCGCACTCGACGCCGCCGTTGCCGGCGGAGCCCCGCCGGAGGGCGGCACGCCGGGCACACCCGCCGCCGGACCGGCCGTGCCGCCGATGTTCCGGCCGCTGCGGCTCGGCGGACTGACCCTGCGCAACCGCATCGTGGTGCCGCCCCTGGCGACGTACACCGCGGTCGACGGCGTGCCGGGGGCGTTCACCCAGGCCCAGCTGACCGCGCAGGCGCTCGGCGGCGCCGGGCTGGTGTTCGCCGGGATGACGGCCGTCGCCCCGGACGGCCGGGCCACCCCCGGCTGCCCCGGCCTGTGGAACGACGCGCAGGAGGCCGCCTGGCGGACGCTCCTCGGCGAGCTCCGCCGCAGCTCCGACACCCCGATCGGCATCCAGCTGACCCACGCCGGGCGCCGCGGCCCCACCGAGGTCCCCGGGCCTAACGGGGTGGGTCGGCCGCTCGGCACGGACGGCTGGCCCGCCATCGCCGCCTCGGCCCTCGCCTGGGACCGCGGCCACCCCGTACCGCGCGCCGCCACCCCCGCCGAACTCGCCACCGTCACGGCCGACTTCGCCGCCGCGGCAGCGCGCGCGGCCCGGGCCGGGTTCGACGCGCTGGAGCTGCAGTTCGGCCACGGCCAGTTGCTCTCCGGCTTCCTGTCGCCGCTCACCAACCACCGCACCGACCGCTACGGCGGCCCGCTCGCCAACCGGCTGCGCCTCCCGCTCGAGGTCCTGGCCGCCGTCCGCGCCGCCTGGCCGGCCGGCCGCCCGCTGATCGTCCGGATCTCGGCCGCCGACTGGGCCGAGGGCGGCACCACCGAGGACGACGCGGTCGTGATCTGCCGGGCGCTGGCCGACGGGGGAGCGGACGCCATCGACGTCTCCACCGGCGAGGTCGTCGCCCACCAGCGCCCCCCGTACGGCCGCAGCTACCAGACCCCGTTCGCCGACCTGATCCGCAACACCACCGGCATCCCGACCATCGCGGTCGGCGCCATCTCCGGCCACGACGACGCCAACTCCATCCTGCTGGCCGGCCGCGCCGACCTGGTCGCCGTCGGCCGGGCGCACCTCTACGACCCGCTGTGGACCCTGCACGCGGCAGCCGAGCAGGGTTACTCCGGTCCCGGCGCGCCCTGGCCCGCGCCCTGGCAGGCGGGCCGCCGCAAGCCCCCGGGCCCGCGCGCCGACCGGGTCCCGCCCCGGCTGCACCTGCTGCGCACCGAGGCACCCCCCGTCCACCGGCGCTGGCGGCCCGGACACCCGGCCCGCCCCCTCCCTGCCGTCGACCCCGGTAGCGCCGACCTCGGTGGTAGCGAGGCTCGCGCCACCGCCTCCCGTTGAACAGCACCAGCTACCGGCTACCAGTTATCAGCACCACCAGCAGCACCCCGCCACCGGCCACGGAGGAACCCGCATGACGGACCATCTGCCCCGTTTCACCGCCGCCGCCGTCCAGGCGTCCCCGGTCTACCTCGACGCCGCCGCCACCGTGGACAAGGCCGTCGCGCTCATCCACGAGGCCGCCGGGAACGGCGCCCGGCTGGTGGTCCTGCCCGAGGTGTTCGTCCCCGGCTACCCGTACTGGAACTGGACCATGAACCCGGTCCAGGGCTCACCCTGGTTCGAGAAGCTGTACCGCTCCTCGATCGACGTCCCCGGCCCGCACGTGGACACCCTGCGGGCCGCCGCCCGGCAGGCCGGGGTGGTCGTCGTTATCGGGGTCAACGAACGCGGCGCGCACAGCCTCGGGGTGCTCTACAACACCCTGCTCACCATCGGCCCGGACGGCGAATTGCTCGGCGTGCACCGCAAGCTGGTGCCGACCTGGGCCGAGAAGCTGACCTGGACCGGCGGTGACGGGAGCTCGCTGCAGGTCCACCGGACCGACATCGGGCCGCTCGGGGTGCTGGCCTGCGGCGAGAACACCAACACACTCGCCCGGTTCACCCTGCTCGCCCAGGGCGAACTGGTCCACGCCGCCGCCTACATCGCCCTGCCCGTCGGCCCCGAGGACTACGACATGGCGGAGGCCATCGCGGTCCGCACCGCCGCCCACAGCTTCGAGGGCAAGGTCTTCTCCGTGGTCGCCTGCTCCACCATCTCCCCGGAGATCGTCGACCAGGTGGCCGGCGACGACCCGGAGGTCCGCAAGCTGCTGGCCCGTCCGCGCAGCGCGCTGTCCGGGATCTTCGGGCCGGACGGCCGCCCGGTCACCGAGCCGCTGATCGACGACGAGGGCATCGTCTACGCCGAGATCGACCTCGCCCGCTGCATCCAGCCCAAGCAGATGCACGACATCGTCGGCCACTACAACCGCTTCGACATCTTCCGGCTCGAGGTCGACAACCGCCCGCGCACCCCGCTGACCTTCACCACCGCCCCGGCCGCCCCGGTCAGCTGGGCCGCCCCGGCCGACGGGCCCGTCCCCACCGCACCGAAGGAGGAGCAGTGACCACCCACGACGACAACCGGATCGGCCGCGCCCGGGTCACCGACAGCCCCGAACTGCTGGCCTACTACGACGAGTTGGCCAAGCTGGAGGCCGGTGCCCTGTGGACGGTCGCGAACGAGATCGAGCCCTGGTACCCGCAGCCCAGGTCGGTGCCGGTGCTCTGGCGCTACGACGAGCTGCGCCCGCTGGTCCACAAGGCGCTCCCGCTGGTCAAGGCCGACGACGCCGGGCGCCGGGTGGTGATGCTGGTCAACCCCGGCCGGCGGGACATCAGCGCCGCCGTCGGCCTGCTCTACACCGGCCTGCAGATCATGGGCCCGGGCGAGTCCATGACCGCCCACCGCCACCAGGCCGCCGCCCTGCGCTTCGTGCACGAGGGCACCGGCGCCTGGACGATCGTCGACGGCCAGAAGCTCAAGGTCGGCCCCGGGGACTTCGCCATCACCCCCAACGGCACCTGGCACGAGCACGGCAACGAGTCCGCCGACGCCCCCGTGGTCTGGCAGGACGGACTGGACATCCCGCTGGTCAACGCCCACGACGCCGGGTTCTACGAGGTCCACCCCGACCTGTACCAGACCCCCGGAAAGGTGATCAACTCCTCGGTGCTCAGCTACGGCGGCAACCTGCTCCCGTACGGCGCCGAGAAGTGGACCCGGCCCTACTCGCCGGTCCTCGGCTACCCGTGGGAGCCGACCTACCAGGCCCTGCTCGACCTGGCGAAGGCGAGCGAGGGCTCCCCGTACGACGGCGTCATCATGGAGTACGCCAACCCGCTGACCGGCGGCTCCGTGATGCCCACCATGGGCGCCCGGATGCAGCTGCTGCGCCCCGGGCAGGCCACCCTCGCGCACCGCCACACCGGCTCGGTGGTGTACACCGCCGCCAAGGGCCGGGGCGTGTCGGTGATCGCCGGGCAGCGGTTCGAGTGGAAGCAGGGCGACATCTTCTGCGTTCCCTCCTGGGCCTGGCACGAGCACGAGAACCTCGACCCGTCCGAGGACGCCTGCCTGTTCTCCTTCGACGACCTCCCGGTGATGCGCTCCCTGGGCTTCCTGCGCGAGGAGGCCTACCCCGAGAACGGCGGCCGCCAGCCCGTCCGCGCCGACGGCCGCTGACCCCCTCCGGCTCCACCCGCCCGGCCCCACCTGGCCGTCCCGCCCGGCAACTCCCGCCCGTCCCACCGCAAGGAGCGTCATGCGCCTGGTCACGTACACCCCGAACGACCCGAACGACCCGAACGACCCGAACGGCGGACCCGCCCGCCTCGGCGCCCAGCTGGGCACCCGCGTGGCCGACCTCGCCGCCTTGGCCCGCGCCGCCGGGACCGACCTGCCCGGCGACCTGCTCTCGCTGATCCGGGCCGGCTCCGCCGCCCTCGCCGCCGCCCGCACCCTGGCCGACGGCGTCCTGAGCGACGGCGCCGGCCCGGCACGCCTTCCCACCGGCGCCGTCCACGACCTCGCCGACGTCACCCTGCTCGCCCCGCTGCGCCCCGGGAAGATCATCGGGGTCGGCCTCAACTACGTCGAGCACGTCGAGGAGTCCAGCCGCAGCCTCGACACCGACCGCGAACTGCCCGACCGGCCGGTGCTGTTCTCCAAGCCCGCCACCGCCGTCACCGGCCCCGGGCAGCCCGTCCTGCACAACGCCGGCCTGACCAAGCAGCTCGACTGGGAGTGCGAACTCGCCGTCGTCATCGGCCGGACCGCCACCCGGGTGTCCGAGGAGGACGCCTGGGACCACGTCTTCGGCTACAGCATCGTCAACGACATCAGCGCCCGCGACCAGCGCCGCTCCGGCCAGTGGTTCTTCTCCAAGGGCCAGGACTCCTACGCCCCGTTCGGCCCCTGCGTGGTCACCGCCGACGAGATCGCCGACCCGCACGACCTCGACCTGCACCTGAGCGTCAACGGCGAGACCAAACAGGACTCCAACACCCGGCACATGCTGTTCCGGATCCCGCGCCTGATCGCCGACATCTCCTCCGGCGTCACCCTCGAACCCGGCGACGTGATCGCCACCGGGTCGCCCTCCGGCGTCGGCGCGGGCATGGTCCCGCCGCAGTTCCTCCAGCCCGGCGACCTGATCGAGGCCACCATCCAGCACATCGGCACCCTCACCAACCCGGTGGTCGACGCCCGCTGAACCCCCGTGGGGCCGGACGCCACCCGCCGCCGCACCCCGGCCCCGCGGCACCGGACTCCGCACGCCCAAGCCACCCGCACGCCCCGGCCACCCGCCCGCACCAGACCCCGCCCGCACCAGACCGAGGGAGCGCCCCATGCCGGCACGCACCTACCGGATCGGCCAGATCGTCCCGAGCTCGAACGTCACCATGGAGACCGAGGTCCCCGCCATCCTGCGGGCCCGCGAGCGGGTCGCCCCCGAGCGCTTCACCTTCCACTCCAGCCGGATGCGGATGACCCACGTCACCCCCGAGCAGCTCAGGGCGATGGACGCCGACTCCGACCGCTGCGCCGTCGAGCTCTCCGACGCGCAGGTGGACGTCCTCGGCTACGCCTGCCTGGTCGCCATCATGAGCATGGGCCGCGGCTACCACCGCGTCTCCCAACGGCGCCTGCACACCCGAACCGCCGAGAACGGCGCCCCGGCCCCGGTGGTCACCAGCGCCGGCGCCCTGGTCAACGGCCTGCACACGATGGGCGCCCGCCGGATCGTGCTGATCGCGCCCTACCTGCGTCCGCTGACCCGCACGGTCGTCGACTACCTGACCCACGAGGGCATCACCGTCCTCGACCACGAGGCGCTGGAGATCCCCGGCAACCTCGACGTCGCCGCGCACGACCCGGCCGCGCTGCCCGCCATCGCCAAGCGCCTCGACCACGCGCAGGCCGACGCGGTGGTGCTCTCCGCCTGCGTCCAGATGCCGTCCCTGTCCGCCATCGAGGAGGCCGAACAGCAGCTCGGCAAGCCGGTCGTCTCGGCCGCCGTCTGCACCGTCCACCAGATGCTCCGCTCGCTCGGCCTGCCCGCGCTCGCCCCCGGCGCCGGCCACCTGCTCTCCGGCGCGTACGCCGAGGCGCCACTGCCCGCCGACCCCCAGCCGGTGGACCCCGCGGACCCCGCGGACCCGCAGCCGACCGGCTCGGAGCCGGCCCTCGGCTGACCCACCCCCGATCCGTCCCCGGTCCGGCGGCGCCGCGCCTCAGGAGGACTGCCGGACCACGACCTCGAACCGGACCCGCGGCAGTTCGGGCGCCGCAACCCCGCGCACCAGCCGGTCGACCGTCTCGGCCAGCAGGTCGGCGCTCGGCATCAGGTGGCCGATCGAGGTCAGCTGCGGGCGCACCACCCGGGCGAGCACCAGGTCGTCGGCGCCGACCAGGGCGATGTCCCGCGGCACGGCGACGCCGTGGTCGCCGAGCGCCGCGCCCAGCAGGGCGGCGTACTCGTCGTTGTAGCCGAACACGCCGTCCAGCTCGAGGGCCCGGCAGAGCTGGGCCACGGCGGCCGCGGCGTCCTCGGTGTAGCGCAGCGGCAGCTGGGTGACCGTCACGCCGTGCTCCTCGGCGATCCGCTGCGCCCCCGCCAGGCGCGGCGCGGCGAACGCCGACAGCCCCCGCTCTGCCGGCATCACCACGCCGAGCCGGGACCTGCCGCGGTCCACCAGGTGCCCGACGGCCGCGGCGCCGATCTCGGCGTGGTCGCCGATGAGGGTGAACACCCCCTCGACCGGGGTGGCCGCACTCGCCACGACCGCCCGCACCCCCGCCCGGACCAGCACCTGCGCGGCCTCCGCGGTCAGCCGGTCGTCGCCGACCGAGACCACCGCGGCGGGCCGCAGACGGGCCCAGGACTGCGCCGCCTCGACCGGTCCGGGGGTGCGGTCGGTGTGCAGCACCACGGTGTACCCGAGGCGGCCGAGCGCGGTCTCGACCTCGTCCAGCCAGTCGCTGAACAGCCGGCCGATCGCGGACACCGACACCGGGATGACCACCAGGTCGCTGCGTCCGGCCCGCAGGGAGCGCGCGGCGGCGTGCGGGACGTACCCGAGTTCCTGGGCGACGGCCAGCACCTTGGCCCGGGTGGTCTCGCTGACCCGGGCCCCCGGCGTGTCGTTGAGCACGAAGGACACCGTGGCCCGGGACACCCCCGCGGCCCGTGCGACATCGGCACTGGTGATCTGCGGGGGGACGTTCTGATCGGTCGACATAACGATTGCATCATTCCAGGTCGACCGGGTCTGGCGCCGCACCGGGGGAGTGGCCACAATGGTTACACGTGTTACCGACTCGAGCGGTGAGCGCGACCCCGGCACGGCCGCGCCCCACCCGGCGCCGCCCGCGACACGGCCGGCGTACGGACCACCCCACCCCCGCGCCCGCAGCCGTCCCGCTACCGCAGCCGTCCCCCCACCCCCGCCCCGCCGCGCCCCACGCGCGGCCCGCTCCACCGGAGCCGCCCATGAACGTGACGACCGCCGACGCGGACCGCAGACGCACCCCCGCCCCCGCGTCCCCGGCCGGAACAGGCCGCCTGCTCGGCCTGCTGGCCTTCGCCAACACCGCGATGTTCGCCCTGTACATGGGCGTCGGATCGGTCCTCCTCCCGACCCAGATCGCCCAGATCGACCCCGCCCACAAGGTCGCCGCCCTCGGGATGATCGGCGGCGTCAGCGCGGTCTTCGCGACCCTCTTCAACCCGGTCGCCGGCGCCCTGTCGGACCGCACCGGCCGGCGCGGCCCCTGGATCCTCGGCGGCGGCCTCGCCGCGCTGGCCATGGTGGCGCTGCTCGGCGGCGCCACCACCGTGCTGACGGCCACCATCGCCTGGTGCCTGGGCCAGGCCGCGATGAACGTCTACCAGTCCGCGGTCACCGCCGTCGTGCCGGACCGGATCCCGCCCGCCCGGCGCGGCACCGCCTCCGCCGTCGTCGGCCTCGGACTGCCCGTCGGCGGCACCCTGGGCGTCCTGATCGCCTCGCAGACCGTCTCCGGCCTGCGCACCGGCTACCTGGTGCTCGGGGCCGTGGTGGCGGTGGCCGCCGTGCTGCTCACCGCGCTGGGCCGGGAACCGCGACGGGAACCCGCCCCGCCCGTCCCGTTCGGCCGGCAGCTCAGGGCGTTCCTGTCGGCGCTCGCCACCCACGACTTCCGGTGGGCGTTCATCGGGCGCGCCCTGCTGGTCCTCGGCTACTTCTGCGTGGTCGGCTACCAGCTGTACATCCTCACCGACCACATCGAGCTGCCCGCCGGCCTCGAACCGGCCGCCGCCATCGCCATCCTCACCCCGGTCTCGATGGCCGCGATGGCCGCGTCCACCGTCCTGGGCGGCGTGCTCTCCGACCGCTGGAACCGGCGCAAGCTCTTCGTCGGCGTGTCCGCCGCCCTGGCCGGCCTGGTGATGATCGTCCCCGTGGTGAGCCCCACCTGGACCGGCATGCTCGTCTTCAGCGCCGTCAACGGCCTGGCGTTCGGGTGCTTCATGGCGGTGGACACCGCGGTCGTCACCCTGGTCCTGCCCCGCGCCGAGGACGCCGCCCGGGACATGGGCGTGCTCAACATCGCCAGCGCCGGCCCGCAGATCATCGCCCCCTTCGTCGCCTCCGCCGTGATCGCCGGCCTCGGCGGCTACACCGGGCTCTTCCTGGTCGGCGGCGCGCTCTCGCTGCTGGGCGCCCTGGCGATCGTCCCCATCCGCTCCGTCCGCTGACCCCGCCCGACCACCCGACCGTCCGCCCCTCTCCCGACCCACGAGGACCCATGAACACCGAGCACCCCGACACCCCCAGCACCACCGACGCCGAGCGCGAGGCCGCCGTCGACAAGGCCCTGTCCCGACTGTCCCTGCCCGCCAAGGTCGCGCTGCTCGCCGGGGCCGACATGTGGTCGCTGCCCTCGGACGAGTCCATCGGGCTCGGCCGGCTGGTGATGTCCGACGGGCCGGCCGGCGTCCGCGGCGAGCACTGGAGCGCCGACGACCCCTCCGTCGCCCTCCCCTCGCCGACCGCCCTCGCCGCCACCTGGGACACCGAACTCGTCCGCGAGGCAGGCCGGTTGCTCGCCCAGGAGGCCCGCCGCAAGGGCGCCCACGTGGTCCTCGCCCCGACCGTCAACCTGCACCGCACCCCGCGCGGCGGCCGCCACTTCGAGTGCTACTCCGAGGACCCGCTGCTCACCGGCGACCTCGGCGCCGCCCTGGTCGCCGGCGTCCAGGACGGCGGCGTCGCCACCACCCCCAAGCACTTCGTCGCCAACGACTCCGAGACCGACCGCTACACCGTCGACGTCCACCTCGACGAACGCACCCTGCGCGAGCTCTACCTCGCCCCGTTCGAGGCCATCGTCCGCAAGGCCACGCCCTGGGGCCTGATGGCTGCCTACAACCGGGCCAACGGCACCGGCATGAGCGAGCACACCAGGCTCAACCACGAGGTGCTGCGCGAGGAGTGGGGCTTCGACGGCGCCCTGGTCTCCGACTGGACCGGCGCCCGCGACACCGTACGCTGCGCCCTCGGCGGACTCGACATCGCCATGCCGGGACCGGCGACCGTCTACGGCGAGCACCTGGTCGCCGCCGTCCGCGACGGGCGGGTGCCGGAGCGCACGGTCGACGACCTGGCCCGCCGGGTCCTGCGGCTGGCCGCCCGGGTCGGACTGCTGGCAGGCGCGCCCGCGGCCGTCCCCGCCGAGCTGCTGCCGCCCGCGATCGACGGCGAGGCGCTCGCCCACCGGATCGCCGCCCGCTCCTTCGTCCTGCTCCGCAACGAGGGCGGCCTCCTCCCGCTCGCCGAACAGTCCGGCCGGGTCGCCGTGATCGGCGCGGCGGCCGCCCGGCCGCGCATCGGCGGCGGCGGCAGCGCCGAGGTCTTCCCGACCCGGACCGTCACCCCGCTGGACGGGCTGCGCGCCGCGGGCCTCGAGGTCGCCTACGCGACGGGCGCCGACGCGCTGTCCAACCCGGCGCCGGTCGCCGTCCCGATGACCGCCGCCCTGCTGGACGCGGCGGGCGCGGAACTGGCCGCCACACTCGTCCCCGACGGGTTCGTCCGGTGGATCGGCGAGCTGCCCGGCCGGGTCGCCTTCGCCGACCTGGCACAGGTCCGGCTGGCCGGCACGCTGGTGCCGCAGGGCAGCGGCACCCACCGGTTCACCGTCCGGGGCGCCGGCCGGTTCCGGCTGGAGGTCGACGGCCGGGTGCTGTTCGACGACGTGCTGGTGCCCGAGGGGGACGACCCCGCAGCCGCGTTCCTGGCGCCGCCGCAGCGGCTGTTCACCGTCGAACTGACGGCGGGCCGGGCCGTGGACCTGGTCCTCGACCACACCCTGCCGCAGGCCGCGGGGGTGGCCGGCTTCGGACTGGTCTCCTTCACCCTCGGCCACGCCGCGCCCGCCCTCACCGCGGACGAGCTGATCGAGGAGGCGGTGGCGGCCGCCCGCGCGGCGCAGGTCGCCGTGGTCGTGGTGGGCACCACCGAGGAGGTCGAGACCGAGGGTATCGACCGCACCGACCTGGCCCTGCCCGGCCGCCAGGACGAACTGGTCCACCGGGTCGCCGCGGCCAACCCGAACACCGTCGTGGTGGTCAACGCCGGTTCCCCGGTACTGATGCCGTGGCGGGAGCAGGTCGCGGCCGTCCTGCTCACCTGGTTCCCCGGCCAGGAGGGGGGCGCCGCGCTGGCGGACGTCCTGCTGGGCCGCACCGAGCCCGGCGGCCGCCTCCCCACCACCTGGCCGGCCGGCGCCGCCGACGCACCCGTGCTGCGGGTCGAGCCGCAGGACGGCGTCCTGCCGTACGAGGAAGGCCTGTTCATCGGCTACCGGGCCTGGCAGCGGGCCGCCACCGCGCCCGCCTACTGGTTCGGACACGGCCTCGGCTACACCGACTGGGAGTACGAGGGCATGGAGGTCCGGCACCTCGAGGCCACCGACGACGACGGCGACCCCTACCGCCCGGTGGCCGAGGCCACCGTCTGGGTACGCAACACCGGCGGGCGCACCGGCCGGGAGACCGTCCAGGTCTACCTCGCCCACGACGGCGTCGACCGCTCCCGGCCCGACCGTCACCTGGCCGGGTTCGCCTCCGTACAGGCCGCGCCGGGCGAGCGGGTGGCGGCCCGGATCCGCATCCCGCAGCGGGCGTTCGAGACCTGGGACACCCCGGCCGGCCGCTGGCGGGTACGGGCGGGCGTGTACGCGGTCGAGGCCGGGCGCAGCGTCGCCGACCGCCGCCTGTCGGTGGCGCTCGACCTCCCGCCCCGCGGCTGAGCACACCGGGGCACCCCGCCGCGGGGCGCCCCGCCACCGCTGCTCCCCGGGCGCCCACGCCCCGGGGAGCAGCGATGGCGGCCGCCGAGCCGCCCGGGGATGATGGGAGGGTGTCCAGGGATCTCGTGGTGGTGGGCGCCCCGACCAGTGCGGGCAGTTACGCACCGGGCCAGGAGGCGGCGCCTCGGGTGCTGCGCGAGCTGGGGCTGATCGACCGGCTGCGGGCGGCGGGCCGCCGGGTGCACGACCTCGGCGACGGGCCGCTGCAGGTGTGGGCACCGGACCTCCGGCAGCCGCGGGCACAGAACCTCGCGGCGGTGGTGGAGGCCGTCCAGGTGGTGGCGGCCCAGGTGACCGGCGCGCTGGACCGGGGTGCGGACGTCCTGGTCGTCGGGGGGAACTGCACCGTGGTGCTGGGTGTGATGGGCGCGCTGACGGCGCACCGCCCCGATGCCGGACTGCTGTACGTGGACCGGCACTTCGACCTGAACACGCCGTCGACCACCCGTGACGGTGCGATGGACTGGATGGTGCTGGCGCACGCCTTCGACCTGCCGGGGGCGGCACCGGAGCTGGCGGCCGCGGTGGACCGCCGTCCGCTGCTCGTCCCGGACCAGGTGTTCCTGCTGGGTTCCGAGCCGGCCGTGGCGACCGGGTGGGAGCGGGAGCAGGCCGAGCGGCTGGGCCTGCGGTGGCGTTCGGGGACGGACCTGGCGGCGGCGCCGGAGGCCGAGGCGGCCCGGGCGCTCGAGGCGCTGCCGGCCGGCCCGCTGGCGGTCCATCTCGACGTCGACGTGCTGGACTTCACGCAGGCGCCGCTGGCGGAGAGCACGGACGGGCGCAACAACGGGCCGTCGCTCGCCGAGGTGACCGCGGCGCTCGCGGCGGCCTGCCGCGACCCGCGCTTCCGGGTGCTGTCGGTGGGCGAGGTGAACCCCCAGCGGGCCGCCGGGAGCCCCGAGGTGCTGAACCGATTCGTCGCCGCGCTCGGCGAGGTCCTGCGGCCCGCCGACTGACCCCGGGGGCGCGCGGGCACCCGGCGCACGCCCCACGCGGGGCCCGGTACCGGCCGCGACCAGCGATAATGGACGCCATGCGCGTCGACTTCGATCCCCGGACCACAGGCCGTGACGACTTCTACCGGCTGCTGACCGCCGTCGTGGTGCCCCGGCCGATCGCCTGGGTCTCCACCGTCTCCGCCACCGGGACGGAGAACCTGGCCCCGCACTCGTTCTTCACCATCGCCAGCGTGCGGCCCCCGATGGTCCAGTTCACCTCCGTCGGCCGCAAGGACACCCTGCGCAACGTCGAGGCGACCGGTGAGTTCACCGTCTGCCTCGCCCCCGAGCCGCTGTTCGAGCAGGTGAACGCGACCGGCACCGACTTCCCGCCGGAGCACGGCGAGTTCGAGGCCGTCGGCATCGAGCGCGAGCCCTCGCTGCTGGTGAAGCCGCCGCGGGTGGCGCAGTCGCCGGTGGCGCTGGAGTGCCGGCTGCACAGCACGGTCGGGCTGGGCGACTCCACGGTGGTGATCGGCGAGGTGGTGCACGCGGCGATCGACCCGGAGGTGCTGGTGAACGGGCACCCGGAGATCACCCGGATGCGGCCGCTGGCCCGGCTCGGCCGCAACGAGTGGGCCACCACCGGCGAGCTGCGCGAGATCGCCCGGATCCCGTACACGCAGTGGGCACAGCAGGACTGACCACCGGTCAGCCGCTCTCCGCCGGGGTCTCCTCGCGCGCGGTGACCGGCAGCAGCACCCGGAAGCGGGTGTCGCCCGGCACCGACTCCACCCGCAGGTCGCCGTGGTGCCGGTTGACCACGATGCGCCACGAGATGTCGAGGCCGAGGCCGGTGCCCTCGCCCACCGGCTTGGTGGTGAAGAAGGGTTCGAAGATCCGGCTGCGGATCTCGTCGGGCACGCCGGGACCGGTGTCGCCGAACTCGACCAGCACGTGCTCGTGGTCGAGGGCGGTGCGGACGGTGAGCCGGCCGGTGCCCGCCATCGCGGACAGCGCGTTGTCGATCAGGTTCGTCCACACCTGGTTGAGCTCGCCCGGGTAGGCGGGCACCCGGGGGAGGGCCGGGTCGTAATCGCGGACCACGTCCACGCCCGCCGGGATCTTGCCGGAGAGCATCATCAGGGTGCTGTCGAGCAGTTCGTGGACGTCGACCACCCGGAACGGCGCCCGGTCGAGCTGCGAGTACTGCTTGGCCGCGCCCACCAGGTCCGAGATCCTGGTGGTGGAGTCCTCGACCTCGTTCATCAGCAGCTCGGTCTCGACCGTGTAGTGCAGCCAGCGCAGCGCGCCCTCCAGGCTCTCCGCGCCGACCGTGGACTCCACCCGCCGCAGCCACTCGAGGTCCAGCCCGGCCTGGACGAAGGCCGGTCCGAGCTGCCAGCCGTCGGTGATGCCCTTCTCCTCCAGCCAGTCCTCCAGTTCGTCCTCGCGGTCCGAGGCCTCCAGCGGGCCGAGCGAGACGGCCTTGGCGGCCGCCACCTGATCGACCGCGGCCTCCTGAAGGGTGATCAGGGACTCCAGGCTCTCCCGCGGGTACGGGTGCGGGCCGCCGGCGATCATGCCGAGCTTGTGCCGCATCCCGGCGACGCGTTCGCGCAGCGCGGCGGTGGCCCGCAGCGCCGCGGCGGCCGGGTTGTTCAGCTCATGGGTCAGCCCGGCGGACAGCGAGCCCAGCGCGAGCAGCCGCTCCCGCTGCTCGATCGCCTCCTTGGCCACCTGCGAACCCAGGAACAGCCCCTCCAGCAGGTGCACCGCCATCGGGAACCACGCCCGCATCAGGTCCGCGAAGGTGTCCGCCGCCAGGACGAAGAACCGCGACGGCTCCACCGCCCGCAGCGAGCTGGTGTACTGCTGCGGCACCCGGTCGCCGAGGTACGCCTGGAACGCCCCGGCGTACACGCCCCGCTGCGAGGTCCGGTTCACCTCGACGTCGTCGGCGCCGACCCGGCGGGAGAGCACGATGGTGCCGTCCAGCAGCACGTAGAAGCAGGTCGCCGGGGAGCCCTCGGCGTACACCTGGCCGGGCGGGTACTGCTCCACCCGGCCCTCGCGGCACAGCCAGGACAGCTGCTCGGGGCTCAGGTGCTCGAACAGGAACAGGGTGCGCAGCTCCTCCGGGCTGCACAGGACCACCGGTGCGCTCATGCCGTCACAGCCTCTCCAGGTAGCGGTGCACCAGCATCACCGCCATCGCTCCCTCGCCGACCGCCGAGGCGACCCGCTTGGCCGACTCGGAGCGGGCGTCGCCCGCCACGAACACCCCGGGCACGCTGGTCTCCAGGTGGTACGGGAGGCGCTCCAGCGGCCAGCCCTTCGGCGGTTCGCCGCCCGTCGCCAGGTCCGGCCCGGCGATCACGAAGCCGCGGGCGTCGCGTTCCACCACGCCCTCGAGCCAGTCCGTCAGCGGGGCCGCGCCGATGAACACGAACAGCCACTGGGCGTCGACCTGCTCGGTGGCGCCGGTGGCGGTGTCCCGGATGGTGAGCTGCTCCAGGTGGCCGTCCCCGTGGGCCTCGGCCACCTCGGTGCCGGTGCGGACGGTCACCGACGGCAGCTCCTTGATCTGCTGGACGAGGTAGTGCGACATCGACCGGGTCAGCGAGTCGGCCCGCACCAGGATCGTCACCGAGCGGGCGGTCCTGGCCAGGTGGACGGCGGCCTGGCCGGCCGAGTTCGCCCCGCCGACGACGTACACGTCCTTGCCCGCGCAGCCGGCCGTCTCGGTCAGCGCCGCGCCGTAGTAGACGCCCCGCCCGGTCAGGTCGGCCACACCCGGCGCGGCCAGCTGCCGGTAGGTGACACCGGTCGCCAGCAGCACGGTGTGCGCGGCGATGGCGGAGCCGTCCGCGAAGCGCACGGTCCGGGACGGGCCGTTGACCTCCAGGCCGACCACCTCGCGGGCGGTCAGCATCTCTGCGCCGAACCGGGCCGCCTGGCGGCGCGCCCGGTCGGTCAGCTGCGCGCCGGAGACCCCGTCGGGGAAGCCCAGGTAGTTCTCGATCCGCGAGCTCTGACCGGCCTGGCCGCCGGTCGCGGTGCGCTCCACCAGGACCGTCCGCAGGCCCTCGGAGGCGCCGTAGACGGCCGCGCCCAGGCCCGCGGGCCCGCCGCCGACCACGATCAGGTCGTAGAACTCCGCGGACGGGGCCGTCGCCAGGCCGACCCGGCCGGCCAGCTCGGGGGCGGCCGGCTCGACCAACACCTCGCCGTCCGGGGTGATCACCAGCGGCAGCCGCAGCCCGTCCTCGCCGGCGGCCGCCAGCAGCCGCTGCCCCTCGGGCTCGTCCGAGGGGAACCAGCGGTAGGGCACCTGGTTGCGCGCCAGGAACTCGCGGACCTCCCAGGAGTGCGCCGACCAGCGGTGGCCGACCACCTTGGTCTCCGGCATCGGGCGGTGGTCGGAGGCCAGCCAGCTGTCCAGCAGGTCGTCGACGACCGGGTAGAGCTTCTCCTCCGGCGGGTCCCACGGCTTGAGCAGGTAGTGGTCGAGGTCGACCAGGTTGATCGCGTCGATCGCGGCGCCGGTGTCGGCGTAGGCGGTCAGCAGGACCCGGCGGGCGCCCGGGAAGACGTCCATCGCCCGCTCCAGGAACTCGATGCCGTTCATCTGCGGCATCCGGTAGTCGGCGACGATCACCGCGACGGCGTCGCCGCGCAGCTTCATCTCGTTCAGCGCCTCCAGGGCGGAGCCGGCGGTCTCGGCCCGGACCACCCGGTGCGAGCCACCGTAGCGGCGCCGCAGGTCGCGGGCGACGGCCCGGGACACCCCGGGGTCGTCGTCGACGGTGAGGATCACCGTGCGCGGCGCGTCGCCGGTCTCTGTCATCGCTCTCCCTCGCGGGCCGCGGGGCCGCCCGCCCGGGCCGGGTACGGGTGCCGCCTTCCCACCGATTCTCTGCCCGGACCGGCGGGTGCCGCCTCCCGGGCCGGGCCGCTCAGCGCCGCGGGTCGGCGGCCGGGGCGGCCCTGAGCAGCAGCGTGGCGATGTCGTCGTCGTGCCGGCCGTCGGCGCGGGCCCGGGCCAGCAGGCCGTCCGTGGTGCGGGCCGGTGAACTGCCGGGCGGGACCCGGTCGAGCTGCTCGCAGATCCCGGCGATGCCGTCGTCGAGCTCCACGCCGCGGTCCTCCACCAGCCCGTCGGTGTACAGGAACAGCAGCGTCCCGGCCGGGAACGGGATCTCGGCGACCGGGTAGCGGGCCTGCGGGTCGATGCCCAGCGGCGGCCCCGGCACCAAATCCAGCACGCGAGCGGGCCGCCCGGGCGGGCGCAGCACCGGCGGGGGGTGGCCGGCGGCGGCCAGGTGGGCGCGGTGCGCGGCCAGGTCGAGGTGGACGTAGAGGCAGGTGCTGAACATGCCCGGGTCGAGGTCGCAGAGCAGCCGGTTGGCGCGGGCCAGCACCTGGTCGGGCGGTGCGCCGGAGGCGGCGTGCACGGCGGTGCGGACCTGGCCCATCAGGGCGGCGGCGGGTGCGTTGTGGCCCTGGACGTCGCCGATCACGGCGGCGGCGCCGGTCGGGCCGAGCCGGATGACGTCGTAGAAGTCGCCGCCGATGTCCATCCCCTCGGTGGCGGGTGCGTAGCGGGCGGCGACGTCGAGTCCCGGGATGCCGGGCAGGGCGTGCGGCAGCAGGGCCTGCTGGAGTTCGTGGGCGAGTCCGTGCTTGGTGTCGTACAGCCGGGCGCGTTCCAGGGCCTGGGCGAGCAGCCCGGCCAGTGAGGTGAGCACGGTGCGCTCGTCGGCGGCGAACCGGTGCGGTTCGTCGTACGCCAGCAGGCAGCAGCCGACCGGGCGGCCCGAGGTGATCAGCGGCAGCACCGCCCAGGCCTTCTTCCCGGTCACCTGCGGCACGTCGGGGTACACCTCGACCAGCTCCTCGCGGGAGCCGAAGAACCCGGGCACCCCGGAGGTCAGGGCGTCCACGGTGGGGGTCAGGTGGGCGCGCAGCGGGATGCTGTTGAACCGCTCGATCGACTCCGGGGAGTAGCCCCGGTAGCCGCTGACGTGCAGCCGGCCGTGGTCGTTGGTGAGCAGCGCGACGCCCTGGGCGTCGAACGCGGGCAGAATCTGCTCGGCCACCAGGTCGATCACGTCGTTGACGCTGACCGCCTCGGTGAGGGCCGCGGCCAGGTGCATGATCTGGTACAGCTGGCCCGCCCGGGAGACCGGCGCCGCCTGCGGCCGGGTGGCGGGCGGCCCGTCCGCCGGTCCGGGCCCGGCCGGGGTGATCCGGATGCTGATGCCGTCCTCGCCCGGGTACAGCCGGAACGACAGCCAGTGGTCGGGCGGGCGCAGCGCGGTGAACGCGGAGGGCTGGCGGCTGATCAGCGCGGAGCGGTAGCGGTCCTCGTAGGCGGGGTCGTCCAGCCAGGGCAAACTCTGCCAGGGCAGGCCGCCGAGCAGGTCCCCGGCCTCGGCGCCGAGCAGCTCGCAGGCGCCGGCCGTCAGGTAGGTGATCCGTCCGTTCAGGTCCAGGCTGCAGCTACCGCCGGGCAGGCGTTCGGCGAACGCGGCCGCAGCGTCGGCGGGCAGGCTCTCCACCGGCTGCTGGACGGGCAGCACCCGGGGCCGGGCCGGTGCGCTGAACGGCTGCCCGGCGGCGTCGGCCCCGGCCAGCAGCCGGGCCAGGCGGCCGCACTCGGCGCCGATCAGATCCCGTTCCAGCGGGCTGGCCTGAGCGGAGTGGGAGGCGGGCCACAGCAGCAGCAGGGCGCCCCAGCAGCGCTGCGGGGTCTTGATCGGGGCGGCCGCCAGCGCGAAGTGGTACGGCAGCGCCACGGCGGTGCGCGGGTACTGCCGGGCGAACTCCTGCTGGCTGCCGGACCACACCAGCCGCCGTTCGCGCACGGCGTCGGAGACCGGCAGCGGCGAGGCCAGCGCCGCCCTGATCCACGGGGCGATGAACTCGGCGGGCAGGCCCCGCAGCACCGCCAGGTGCAGCACCGGCTCGTCGGCGGGCAGCAGGTACACCGCGCCGGTCGAGGCGCCGCACCGGCGGACGGTCTCGGTGAGCGCCGCGTCCAGCAGCGCGTCCCGGCCGCCCGCCTCAGCGCCGCCCGGCACCGCGGGCCCCGGTCCGGCGGCGGGACGGGCCCCCGGCCGGCGGCGGTACGGGCGCGCCGTGCGGGCGCGCGGCGCGGCGGTCGGTCCGGACATCACCCATACGCAGGACGCTACGCCCGTCCCCGGGCGGCAGCACACCGGGACGGCGGGCCGCGGCGGGCGAGGGTACGGCGAGCGTACGGCGGGGCCCGTCCGGCGGATCCGGCCGGACCTGGCGGACGGCGCCGCGCGTGCGGTGCGGGCGTGCGGTGCGGGCGTGCGCGCGGGTCGGCCACGTCCGGACGCCCTGTGTCCGCTCGGGGGGCGCCGTCCGGCCGAAGGCCCGGGGACGGCGGTCCGTCGTCGCCCGCCCCGCCGGACCCGCTCGCCCCGCCGGACCCGCCGAACAGGCGAGGGCCCCGCGGGCCGCCGCGCGCCGCCCGTCGCCGGGTGGTGTGCGGGGTCCGCGGGGCCCGTGGCCGCGAGGCAGGTCAGCCGAGGGTCGCGATGGCCTCGTTGAAAGTCTGCGACGGGCGCATCACGGCGGCGGCCAGCTCGGCCACCGGCTGGAAGTAGCCGCCGATGTCGGCCGGCGAGCCCTGGACCGCGATCAGCTCGGCGACGATGGTCTGCTCCTGCTCGGCGAGCGTCTTGGCGAGCGCCGCGAAGGCCTCCGCGAGCTGGGCGTCGTCGGTCTGCTGCGCCAGCTCCTGGGCCCAGTACAGGGCCAGGTAGAAGTGGCTGCCGCGGTTGTCGATGCCGCCGAGGCGGCGGCTCGGCGACTTGTCCTCGTTGAGGAAGGTGCCGGTGGCCCGGTCGAGGGTGTCGGCCAGGACCTGGGCGCGCTCGTTGCCGGTGGTCTGGGCGAGGTGCTCGAAGCTGACCGCCAGCGCGAGGAACTCGCCGAGGCTGTCCCAGCGCAGGTAGTTCTCCTTGACCAGCTGCTGGACGTGCTTCGGGGCGGAGCCGCCGGCGCCGGTCTCGAACAGGCCGCCGCCGTTCATCAGCGGGACCACCGACAGCATCTTGGCGCTGGTGCCCAGCTCCAGGATCGGGAACAGGTCGGTGAGGTAGTCGCGCAGCACGTTGCCGGTGACCGAGATGGTGTCCTCGCCGCGGCGGATCCGCTCCAGCGAGAACGCGGTGGCCTCGACCGGGGAGAGGATCTCGATCTGCAGGCCCTCGGTGTCGTGCTCCGGCAGGTACGCCTTGACCTTCTCGATCAGCACGGCGTCGTGCGCGCGGGTCGCGTCCAGCCAGAACACCGCCGGGGAGCCGGTGGCGCGGGCGCGGGAGACGGCCAGCTTGACCCAGTCCTGGATCGGCAGGTCCTTGGTCTGGCACATCCGGAAGATGTCGCCGACGGCGACCGGCTGCTCCAGCACCGCGGTGCCCGCGGCGTCGACCACCCGCACGGTACCGGCGGTGGCGATCTCGAAGGTCTTGTCGTGGCTGCCGTACTCCTCCGCCTTCTGCGCCATCAGGCCGACGTTGGGCACCGAGCCCATGGTCGACGGGTCGAAGGCGCCGTGCGCGCGGCAGTCGTCGATGACGGCCTGGTACACGCCGGAGTAGCTGCTGTCCGGCAGGACGGCCAGGGTGTCGGCCTCCTTGCCGTCCGGGCCCCACATGTGGCCGGAGGTGCGGATCATGGCCGGCATGGAGGCGTCGACGATGACGTCGCTGGGGACGTGCAGGTTGGTGATGCCCTTGTCCGAGTCGACCATCGCGAGGGCCGGGCCCTCGGCGAGCTCGGCGTCGAAGGAGGCCTTGATCGCCGCTCCCTCGGGCAGCGCGTCCAGGCCCTTGAGCACGGTGCCCAGGCCGTCGTTGGGGCTCAGACCGGCGGCGGCCAGGGTCTCGCCGTAGGCCGCGAAGGTCTTCGGGAAGAAGGCGCGCACGACGTGGCCGAACACGATCGGGTCGGAGACCTTCATCATGGTGGCCTTGAGGTGCACCGAGAACAGCACGCCCTCGGCCTTGGCCCGGACGACCTGGGCGGCGAGGAACTCGCGCAGCGCGGCGACCCGCATCACGGAGGCGTCGACGACCTCGCCGGCCAGCACCGGGACCTTCTCGCGCAGCACGGTGGTGGTGCCGTCCTCGGCGACCAGCTCGATCCGCAGCGCACCGGCCTCGGCGACCACCGCAGAGCGCTCGGTGGAGCGGAAGTCGTCGGCGCCCATGGTTGCGACGTTGGTCTTGGAGTCGCCGGTCCAGGCGCCCATGCGGTGCGGGTGGGCCTTGGCGTAGTTCTTGACCGACAGCGGGGCGCGGCGGTCGGAGTTGCCCTCGCGCAGCACCGGGTTGACGGCGCTGCCCTTGACCTTGTCGTAGCGGGCGCGGGTCTCGCGCTCCTCGTCGGTCTTCGGGTCGTCCGGGTAGTCCGGCAGCGCGTAGCCCTGCTGCTGCAGCTCGGCGACCGCGGCCTTGAGCTGCGGGATCGAGGCCGAGATGTTCGGCAGCTTGATGATGTTGGCCCCGGGGGTCTTCGCGAGCTCGCCGAGCTCGGCGAGGGCGTCGGCGATGCGCTGGCCCTCCTCCAGACGCTCCGGGAAGCTGGCGATGATGCGCCCGGCCAGGGAGATGTCGCGCGTCTCCACCGTGACGCCAGCCGTCGAGGCGTACGCCTGCACCACGGGCAGGAACGAATACGTCGCCAGGGCCGGGGCCTCGTCGGTGTGCGTATAGATGATGGTCGAGTCAGTCACCGGTACTCCGCTTCACGTCTACAACGTCTTGATGTCAAGATATCTCGTGACGGGCCCTCCCCGACACCACCCCCCGGATCGAGATGCCGGGCCCGCCGCATCCGCCGTCCGGATGACGACTTCTCTCCCTATCCTGCCCGGGCGCGGCGACCTGCGCAGAGCGCCTCCGGTGGCATCCTCGACTGCGGGCCGCTTGCGGCGAGGGAACGAAGAGTGGCTCCACTTCGTCGACGGTTCCCTGGGACTCGCCGGCTACGCAGAGTCAACCGTGCGCTTGAGCGTCGGCTCGTCTGCCTCGATCGCGTCGCGCACGCGCTGGCAGGTGGAGCGGGTCTGCTGCTCGGTACCGGTGAGCAGGTTGTGGGCGGTGAGCGCCGCGTGGATCTCGCTCGCCTTCGGGCGGCGGTGGAGCGCGTCGTAGAGCGGGCGCACTGCCGCCTTGCGGGCGAGCATGAGCGCAGCGTCGCTCATCGGCGGTCTGCCGTGGGCGTGGGCGAGCGCTCCGTTCCATGGCTGGGGTGTGGGGTGAGCGCTTCCGGTCCCGCCACCTGCGGGGGTCGTCTGCTCGGCTGTGCGTGCCTCGTGAGCGGACTGTGCGGGAAGCAGCACGCCATGCGCGGCGGGCAGAGGTCCGGTTTTGCCGGTTGAGCGCGAGACGGGGCTCTCCTCCTCGCAGCCGGGCACGTCGGTGAGCGTGGGCTGTCGGTCATCCTCGAGGGGGTGCTTACCGTGAGCGTCCGTGGCGTGGTCCATGAGCGCGTGCACGCGCCAGATCACGACAGGCACGACCATGGCGAGCGGGACTGCGACGCCCCAGTGGATCCGCCACTGTCCGTCACAGTTCTGTTCGGTGCCGAGCATGTGCAGGTCGGCCAGGATTGCCCCGACCTGGCAAAGGAGCATCACTCCAAGTGCTATGAGCATCTCCCGGTGGACCTTGCTGCGGGCAGCGGCGAGTACCCAGGCGTCCACGCACACCGCGAGTAGCCAGGCGAGCAGGCTGTTGGCCCCGGCCATCGCCGCGAGCTGGTGCTCGCGTTGGGCGGTGTAGGCGATTCCCGCGGCCAGCACGGTTGTTCGCAGAAGCGCGGGGACCTTCTCCTGGCCTCGGCGCCACGCAGCACCGATCCCTCCGCGGCGACGGTCAGTCTCGGCCTGCTCGCGACGTTCCTGCTCGGCGCGCAGCTCGGCGGCCTTGGCCTCGGCCTCACGGACCTGCTGAAGGGCCTCGGCGGTGAGGGCGTCGGCCTCCGCCCTGATCCGCTGGGCCTCGCGGTTGGCCGATTGGACGGTGCGCTCGGCGTCCGCCTCGGCCCTGCCCCGAGCCGCTCGGGCGAGCCGGGATTGCTCGGCAACGGCTGCTTCGGCCTCCTTCCGGAGTCGCTCGACGGACTCCTGGCCGCGCTGGCGGGCGGCGGCGGCCTGGCGGGCGCCCTGCTCCAGGACTTCCAGGGCTTCGGCCTCTGATCGCTCGCGCACCTGGCGGGCCTGGTCCTCGGCGTCTGCACGGATGCCGTCGGCGTAGATATGAGCCGTCTCCTCCAGGTAGGCCCGAAACTCCTCGGCCTGCGCGAGGATCTCCTTGGCCCGGTCGGTGGCTGCGGTGTGGATGATCTGGACGTCTGAGCCGGCTTGCGCGAAGGCGGCGTCGGCTCTGGTCGGAGCGTCACGGCGCACCCGGTCGGCGAGCTTTCCGCCGGCTTGGTCGGTGAGAGCCTTCGGGAGTCGGTCGACCTCGGTCCGGGCCGTGAGGATCCGCCCGGCAGAGTCGTCGCCGACGTGGGTGCCGGCCTCATCGACGTCGCCATCGAGCTTGGCGGAGCCCCGTCGGCTCTCCGGGAGGTGGTGGTAGGCCTCGGCGCCGACGCGGAGCCGGAGCGCGGTGTCGTCGTCCTCTGCCTGGCCGGTGATTTCTGCTACGCGGTCGTGGGCGCCAGCGCGGGCCGGGTCGGCCTCGGGGTTCACAAGGTTGGTCGAATGCGCCGCCTCGGTTCTGGTCTTGAGGGAAGTCTTGGCGGCCGCCGTTTGGGATGTTGTCGGCTCGCCCGGGGCGGGGTCGCCGGGAAGCGTGGGGCGCTGGGTTGACATCGTCCTGGTCGGGATCATCGAGTGGTTCTCCTCGCGCCTCGCGCCTCGCAGCGGCGTCGGGCAACGGTTGTAGGTCCGGCTGACCGGGTGCGCACAGAGGGCGGTCCGGCCTTGGACGGCTGACCAGGGCTGCAATCGGGGGAGTGCTGATCTGATCGGCTGGAACGGATTCCGCAGGTCAGCATTGGTTCGAGCAATGGCTGCCGATCGGCCCGCATCGGTTCCTGATCGGCGGGTCCGTCGATCAGGAACCGGTGCCATGTCGTTCACCCGAAGTGCCGGTTCACGGCCTCAAGGGCGTCTCGGCGGATCCCTCGGGGACTGCCGTCCAGTTCGTCCAGGCGAATGGTGGGCAGGCTGATCCCGGCGCGGCGAAGGTCGGCACTGAGGGCCTTGCCGATCTCCCGCAGCCGGTCCTGTTCGGACCTGTCCTCCCATCGCCCCCACCGCTGCGGGTCGTCGTCGAGCAGGTAGGAGTGGAGCTGACCGAGTGTCAGGCAGGTGGCGGCTTCCGCAGCGAAGGCGGCGCGCAGGACGGTGAGGATCTCCGGTGCCGCGGTCACGGAGGCGTCCCCGCCCGCGGTGGCCTGGTCAACGATGGGCAGGCCTGCGGCGAGGCGTTCGGTGGCCCGCTGGGTGGCTCCCGCGGCGTCCAGGTGCGTGGCCTTGCGCAGGACCGGGTCGGCAAGGCCCGGCGCGACGATATAGAAGCATCCGGCGTCGGCGGGGTCCCAGTCGCCGGGTGACGGGGTGAGCCGGTGCGGCATCCAGCCCTCGGAGATCGCCGTGTCGGAGCCGACGACCAGCGGGACGTCGGCCTTGCGGCAGGGCAGCAGGACCCGGATGCCGAAGGCGTCGGCGACGGCGTCGCCCACGACGTCGGCGGTGGCGTCCTGCGAGACCAGGACCACGGTCCAACGGGCCTTGCGGCCGATCCGCACCAGCTTGATGACCTTGGCCTTCTGTTTGGGCGTCAGCTGGGGGTGCTCGTCGACGAAGACGAACCCGGCGGGGGAGTCGTCCGTGACCGGCCAGTTGTCGACGTCGTCACCCATCGACCGGGCGCGGGACTCGGCGTGGCTGATGGCGTCGTCCAGGGCCCGATCGATGTCCTCCTCCGTGTAGGCCCGGCGGGCGGCCAATCGGCGCAGCGGGCCGAACCCGCGCCCGGTGGGGTCGATGTCCCAGGCCACCGCGTCGGTGCAGCTGGTGACGTAGTCGACCATGTTCCGGACGATCGCGGACTTGCCGCCGCCGGGGGAGGCGATGACCAGGATGTTCTGTCCCGCGAGGGTGACCTCCGTGGGCGTGCCGTCCATCGACGGCCCCAGGGCCATCGGCTTCTTGATGCTGTTGGAACGCGGTGGGTACACGGGGTGCGGCGGCATCGGGTCGAAGGGGTCCGCCGTGATAATCCGCAGGACCACTGATCCGGCAGCACTCCTCTGTGGCTGGGCCATGACCGCGCCCTGGCCCACGCCGAGCAACACGTCCAGGTCGGCCAGCTTGGCGACCAGCCCGGCCGGCTTGCCCTTGGTGAGGTGGGCCACCGCCCGCCAACCCCACCGCTCCCGGGAGACACCGGTGACCTGACCGACCGCCATGCCCTCGGCTTTCAGGGCCCGCAGAATGGATGCTGTGGCGATTTGGGGATCTTCCACCCCGATGATCGGGAACGGTTCGCCGCTGTCGCCGGGGAACAGCTCCTGGGCCGCATCGTTGACGCCGTTAGCTTCGGTCGGCAGTGGATCGGCGGTCAGCAGCTCGGCCGGAGGGTCGAGTTCCGGCCGCAACAGGTCCACAGGGATCGGACGGTGGGTCAGGCGCGGCGGATGAGAGCCCGTCCACCACGCCAGCGCGGTGGCAGCCACCAGACCCAGCACACCGGCGTTCGGTGCATGAACCGCACCGATGACGGCGGCGGTGGCCCCGGCGACCAGCAGCGCGCCTCGGCGTAGCCGGCCCAGGCTGCGGGCCCGGGCGATCTGCTTTCCGGTGGGCTGCACTGCGCTGAACGGCACCTTTGTCATGCCGTGCAGAGTCTTCTCCAGCCGCCGCAAGGTCTCACGGGTGAGGGTCAGGTCGCTGCGCTGGGCCTGGGTGAGGCCGCCGTCGGCGGCTTCCTCCTCCAGACGTACGACCTTCCACATCGCCTTTGCCAACGCCTCGGCAACCTCATCGCGGCGCTCGACGAAAGCCTCCAGTTGATCGGCGACCAGTCGGCGGCGGATCTCCTCGCCGGACTGGTCGGCGGTGGAACTCCAGTGGGCGAGCCAAGAGCCGATCATCCGGGCGCCGTCGCCGGTGCGCCTGGTCTGGGTGGTGACCCAGGACTTGACGGGGTTCGGCTTCGTCGCATCATGCGGCCCGGTCCTCTCGTCGGCGCGGGTGTTCTCGCTGACGGGGTCGGGCGGCTGGAGTACGGCTTCGCCCTTCGCGGCCGTCGTGGTGGTTCGGGGGTCGCTTGTGGTCATGAGGGTCTCCGGGATCAAGGTGATCGTGGGTGAGAGGCGGCTCCGGTCGGTGTGGCCGTCTCGGCTGCGCCGCACCCCGGGAATTGAGGTGGGAATGGGTCGGCGCGAAGCCGCAGACCGGGATGTCAGCCGATGATCAGTGAGCCGAGCCAGTTGGACAGGGGGACGCCGGTGAAAGCGGCGAGACCGCCCAGGGAGATGGACAGGCCCCAGGTGGCGCCGGAGAACGCGCCGGAGATCATCAGGGCGCGCTCGCCCATGTTCTTGGCGAACCAGCAGAACGTGACCGCGAGGCCGAACAGGATCAGTGCGATCCAGCTGCCGCTGAACGTGAGTTGGCCGTGCTGGGCGACGGCGACCGCACCTCCGCCACCGCCGACCATGCCGCGGCTGGCCAGGTCGCCGGCCTGGTTGCCGCCGCCGGTGCTGAAGCCGGACACCAGGCCGAGCAGGCCGCCCTCGCACGCGGAGGCCAGGGTCATCACGCCCAGTCCCCAGGCGTACGGGACGAGGTACTTCTTCTTCCTCAGCGCGCTGAACTTCCGCTTGTGCTTGAAGAACAGGAACGCCCAGGTGCCGACGAACGCGGCGAATCCGGTGGCGGATCCGGCCCGGGTGACCGTGTGTGTGATCTCGATGCTGGTCAGGCTCACTGGAAGAGCTCCTTGAAGATGGCGGACAGCAGGGTGAAGGCCCAGACGCGGGCCGGCGCGAAGGAGAGGGTGCCGATCACGACCGACCACGCCGCCAGCCGCACGAGCGGGCGCAGGAGCTTGACGCCCCGCACCCAGCGGCCGACGACCATGACGCCGGCGAACGTCATCAGGCCGAGGCACAGGCCCGGGTCGGCGACGTCTGCCGCCGGGGCGAACGCCGACGAGCAGCTTTCGACGACGCCGCGCCACAGCCAGGCCGGTCCCGCCAGGGTGAAGGCAGCCGCAGCCGTGTTGGGCCAGGCCTGCACGGCGTTCTTGAGACGGACAGTGGCGCGTCGGACGCGCGGCCAGTCGATCAGGTGGTCCGCGTCGTCCGCCTTGAGCGGGATCGCGGCGTCCAGGCGAGCCTGCCGCAGCTCCTGTGCGAGGTCCGCGAGTCCCTCGGTGTCGCGCGCGGTGCCCGGCTTGGTCCAGAAGCCGTCCAGCACCTCGGGCCTTCCCGGCGAGGTGACGTCGGACGGGGGGTGGGATGGTACTCCGGGGGTGGTGGGCAGGTGGTCACCTCCGGTGTGCAGAGTGGAGTTGTCAGACATCGGTGGCCTCCGATCGGCTGACGCCTATTGCCACGAGAAGCCAGAACGACGTGGCGGCGCTGGTGGCGAAAAACGCGAAGAACGCGGTGTCGAGCGACATGTGCACGGCCTTTCGGACGGCGGCGGTGGAACAGCGGAGGGAATGGCTCAGAGCCCCCTGGGTAGGGCGGACCTGCGCTGCAGACACCCGGGGTGGCGGCACAGGATGGTCAGGGTCATGCCAGGTGGTGTGAGTCGCGGGCGCGCAGCCCGATCTCGGGCCGCACTACGTGTGGTCGGTCTTGGAGCGCCGATTGCCAGCGCGAACGCGACGGTAGGCGGCGGCGTCGGGGCCGGGCTTCGGCTGTGGCTCCCCGAACAGGCCGATGGCTTCAGGGCTGACGGTGACGCTCGGAGCCTGCCGCGCCACGATCCGTCCGGCGGCGAACAGGCGGGGCATCACCCGTCCTGATCGGGGCGAGGCGGGCTGACTCTGCGGCCCGGGCGGGGCCCAGCGGGTGAGGCTGTGGGGCGAACTCGAGCCGCTGGAGCCGAGTTCAGGGGGACGCGGGGTCCCCACCAGGCCTGCCGCTCCAGCTGCTGCGTCTGCCGCGCCTGGAGGAGCCGTTCCGCCTCCCGGCGTGCCTGGTCGGCGGCCCGGCCGGCCTCGGCGGCCGACCGCATGTTCGCCTCGGTCTGCCGGTTGAGCTCGGCGATTGCGGACTTGATGACGTTCATCGGGACGGTTCCTGGCCGGTCCGGGCGTTGCGGGCGTGCCAGTCGGCGGCCGCCGACCGGCAGGTTGCGCGGATCTGGTCGATGGTCTGGGTGTGGATCGCCTGGTGCAGAGCCTGCGCCCGCCCCGCGATCTCCCGTACCTGCTCTGCCGTCTGTCGTTGCGCCATCGAGGGGTGGTGCTGTTCGTGGCGATCCTGAAGGAGTAACGGGCCGGGTTCCTCGGTGGCGGTGCCCGGCGGCATGGCGCGATCGGCCGTGCAGGGCATTGTGGATCAACTCCTCACTGCGTTGAGGCGCTGGTGCGAATCGGTGTCGGACGTGTCCAGGACGTCTGGAGCCGTACTCCCGACCGAGGCTGACACTGCCTCAGGCAAGATGCCAAACGTTTGGCATCTCCAATATGGCGAGGCCCGCTCGCGAAGTCAAGCAATGCCAAACGTTTGGCATCTTGGGCTACGATGGGCCCACACCGTTCGATCAGCTGAAGAAGGAGGCACCTGGTGCATCTGCCGCAGAAGACGGGCTACCGGGAGATCGCTGCCGCGATCCGAAAGGAAATCCTGGCCGGCGCCTACCCCCCTGCCAGCCTGCTGCCGCCCGAGTCCGAGCTCGCGCAGAGGTACGGCGCATCCCGCAGCCTGGCCAACCGCGCGCTCGGCCTGCTTGCCGCGGAGGGCCTTGTGCGGCAGCAGCAGGGGCGGGGCACCATCGTGACGTGGCTGCCCCCCATGATCCACTCCTCCGCGCGCTACTCGCAGGCCGCCCGGGAGCGTGACGGAGCTCTGGGCGCCTTCGACAGTGAGGTGAAGGCACTGGGTCTGGAGCCGCAGCACGAGATCACCGTCGAGCGCGCCGAGCCTCCGGCGGAGATCGCCGACGCTCTCGGGATCGCCCGCGGCGAGGCCAACTGCGTGGTGCGCCGCCGCCGGCTGCGGGCCAGCGGAATCCCTGTCCGGATCAGCGCCAGCTGGTTCCCGCTGGACATCGCCCGGGACACGGTGCTCGAGGAGCCGTCCGCCGCCATCAACGGCGGCGTCAAGAGCGCGCTGGCCGAACTCGGCCACCCCCAGGCGACCGCCCGGGAGCGGATCATCCCCAGCCGGCTTCCCAGCGAGTCCGAAGCGGCCCTGCTGGAGATCAGCCCGGAGCGCTCGGTCACGGACATCGTCCACACCGGCGTCACGGAGGACGGTCGGGTCGTCGAGGTCACCACCACGCTCGCTCCCGCGCACTACCTGATCATCGAGCTCGACTTCCCGCTCACCTGAGAAGGCATCACATGATCAACGAGACCGTCACCGCCCGCTCCGTCGCCCTGGCCGCGGAGGGGCGGCTGCCCGCCTTCGTCTACGACCTGGACGCCCTGCGCGCACACGCCGCAGCCATCAAGGAAGCGCTCACCCCGGGCACCCCCGAGATCTTCTACGCGGCCAAGGCCAACCCCGAGGCACCGATCCTGCGCACCCTCGCGCCCTTCGTGGACGGGATCGAGGTGGCCTCCGGCGGCGAACTCCAGCACGTCCGCAGCATCCTCCCGAACGCCCGCCTGGCGTTCGGCGGCCCCGGAAAGACGGACCAGGAGCTGAGCCTGGCCATGGAGTCGGGCGTGGAACGCATCCACGTGGAGAGCCCCCACGAGCTGACCCGCCTCGCCCGGCTCGCGCACACCGCCGGCCGGGACGTCGACGTCATGCTCCGCCTCAACCTCGCGGGCGACCGATCCGGGGCCGCGCTCGCGATGTCCGGGCCGTTCGGCATGGACCCCGAACTCATCCAGGCATGCCGCAGCATCCTGGCATCCGCCCCGCAGGTGCGGCTCCGCGGCATCCACGCGCACCTCGCCTCCGGCCTCGACGCGGACGCGATGGTCCGCCAGTCCGCCGAGATCCTCGGATGGGCCCGGCCGTGGCTCGCCGAGACGGGCGTCGCCGGCGCGCCGGAGTTCAACCTCGGCGGCGGCATGGCCGTCGACTACGCCGACCCGCAGAACGTCTTCGACTGGGCGAGCTACGGCAAGCAGATCGCCGCCCTCGCCGCCCCCGGCGAGGTGCTGCGCATCGAGCCCGGACGGGCCGTCAGCGTCTACGCCGGCTGGTACGTCACCCAGGTCCTCGACGTGAAGAAGGCCCACGGCCAGTGGTACGCCGTCCTGCGCGGCGGGACCATGCAACTGCGCACCCCAGTCACCAAGCAGCACAACCAGCCCAGTGTCATCGTGCCGATGCCGGACGCCGCAGGGCCGTCGGTCGAAGGCGAACCGGTGACCTTCGTGGGCCAGCTGTGCACCCCGAAGGATGTCTTCGCACGCCAGGTGCCCACTGCCCGCATCCAGGTGGGGGACGTCGTGGCCTTCGCGATGACGGGCGCCTACGGGTGGAACATCTCGCACCACGACTTCCTGATGCACCCCAAGCCGGACTTCGTCTACCTCGGCGAGGAGAGCTGACGTCCTGAGCCCGCCGGCCTCGGAAGACCCGACGCCGGATCGCGGGCGCGCCGCCTGGTCTCCAACGGGCTGGCGCGCCCGTCGCCCGCGCTGTCCACCTGATCGTGAAAACACGAAAGCGGCCCCTGTATCCGCCAAGATCCGGGCCGCTCTCGTCACCAGACAACCAATGAGCTGTTGTCGATCCGACGGTACCAGCTGAACCCCGCCAGGCGCGAGAAACACCGCTCCCGCCGCCCCGTGGGGCCATGCCTGTGGCGCCGGCCGAACCGGCGACAGCGGGAAAGCGAGCAACCCGTTGAGCGCATCCGCGCTGCGGCCCGCCGGCCTGACCCCGGCAGCCGCCGCTTCACCCTGCCCGGAAGCCGCCCCTGCCCCTGAGACGGTGATCCCGTGAGCCTGGAGCCGATGGTGTGGGCACTCAGTGGCGACGCACCGGTCGCCGACGTCAACGAGTACGCCGTCCTCGGATGCATGGCCGAGACCGCCGACCGCGACGGCTGCGGCACCTGGCAGTCGAAGGAGACCATCGCCCGCCGCATCAAGGTCTCCGAGGAGACCGTGAAACGGTGCTGGCGCAACCTGCTGCGCCGCGGTCTCATCGCCAAGGGCGACCAGTCACTGGTCAAGCACTACCGTGCCGACCGGCGCCCCGTGGTCTACGACCTGCTCATCCCCTACGAGTGGTTCAGCAACATCGAGCGCACGAACTTCGAACGGGCCCGCCTGGGCCGCGAGCCACTCACCCCACAGAGCCGCCCACCGATCGCAGCTCCTCCGCCGAAGAAGGAACGGACCGACAAAGGCACCTCCCGGGCGGTGCACAACCCCGCCGACCCGGAGCAGCCGGAGCGGGAGAACTCACAGACCCCCCGTCGCGAACCCCCCGCATCGCACCACGGGGGAACTACCAGCCACCAGCGGGGGAACTGCAAGTCCCTCACGGGGGCACTTGCAGACCCCCAAACCAGTACCCCCAACCCAACAACTGAACCGGCATCACCTCCCGTCCCTCCGTCCCTCCCCAGCCCTGCTGCGCGCGAGCCGAGCAGAGCGAACGGACGGGGGGAGGGCGGTGAGGCAGGCCGGCAGACGGTCCGGGACACCGGCGCGCCGGTCGGGCGCGCCGAGGACTCGGCGGCGCCGCCCGCGTCGGCCGGTGTGATGCTGCTGCTGGAGATCGGATCCGCCCACCCGGAGCTCGCTGTCTCTGGCAAGGCCCTGACCGACCAGGGCGCCGCCCTGGACCGGCGGCTCGCCAACGGCTGGACCCCGGAATTACTGCGGACCGCCGTGACGGCGAACCCGAAGGACGAGCCGATCCGTAACCCCGCTGCGGTCCTCGCCTACCGGATCTCTGCCTTGCCCGAGGCCCCAGGAACTCTGCCCGGTGCCGGGGCCGATGGGGTGACCGCCCCGGCGGCGGCGGTTCCACCACCTCGAAGCGTTCAGCAGGAGATCCAGCACCGGTCCCAGCACGAATGCCAGGGCAGGTACGGGTGCTGCGGCCGCCAGGTGCCGGTCACGGGCGCCCTGTGCGCTGCCTGCCGAACGCCGTGCTCAGCGGCCTGCGGCCGTGGCCCGGCAGAGCCCGCACGCCTCGACGGCCGATGCCGGGCCTGCGTCCAGGACGCCGAGGATGCCGCACTGCCTCGTTGCTCCGATGCCTGCGGACGCCCCGCGGTGCGCAACGACGGCCGCTGCGCGGCCTGCCATCGCGAGGCGGTCCGCCGTGAAACGGAGGTGCAGCAGCTGAGGGAGGCTGGCCAGGCATTGGCCGCACTGCTCGGCCCGACGGTGCCCTGAGCACAGGCAGCCAGCCGACCCTGTGTGCGCGGGTGCCGAAAAGCGGCAGGTCGGACCGCTCGGAACCGGCAGTTCCGGCCGTGCGGGCACCGAACGTCCCCCCGAATGAAGAACTGTCAACTGCGGTAGCTTTTCTGATGGATGCTAGGAATTGGAGTCCACGATGCCCCAAACCGATTGGGAGCACACGGGTCAGCGCATCGCGCACTACCGTAAGCTCCGGCACCTGACCCAGCACGGCCTCGCCGAAAAGGCGAGGATCTCCTACAGCCTGCTGACCAAGATTGAGCAGGGGCGCGTCCCGGCCAGCCCGATGGTCCTGTCGACCATCGGCGGCGCCCTCCAGGTCCAGCCCGGAGACCTCACGGGGCAGCCGTACCTGGCCGAGCTCCAGCAGGACGAGCTGGACGTGCTGATCCAGCCGATCCGGGACGCGCTGGATCTCTACGACCTCGGCGTCGACCCCCAGGTTCCCGTCCGACCCGTGGCGGACCTGCACACCGCGGCCGAACTGATGTGTGCACGGGTCCGCCAGACCGACCTCAAGCGGGTCGCCGCCCAGCTCCCCGCACTGATCGCCGAAGTCACCAGCGCGGCACACGCGGCTCCCAGCGATCACGCGTGGAAGGTGCTGGCGTCCACGTACCGCACCGCGTACGACGTCACCGGCAAGCTCGGATACTCCGACCTGTCGATGGTCGCCCTGGACCGGTTGGAGTGGGCCGCGCAGCGGGGGAGCGACCCGGTGATGGCGGCGGCGCGGCAGTACTTCCGGACGCTGGCTTACCTGCGGACCAGCGGGCCGACCGTGGGCCAGCGGCTGATGAGCAGCGGATTCGGATATCTGGCGCAGGCGCCCGCCGGCCGTGAGCGCGATGTGGTGACCGGACAGCTCCACCTGGGCGCCGCCGTGGTCGAGGCCCGCGGCGGCAACGCGGACGCCGCCCGCACCCACATCGAGGAAGCCCGGCACTACGCGGCCGTCACCGGTTCGGCCGAGGAGGTGCACTGGCTGTCCTTCGGCCCGACCAACGTCGAGGTGCACAACGTGGGCATCCTCGCGGACCAAGGCAAGTACGCCGCCGCGGTCACGGCCGCTGCCGCCATCGAGATCCCGGCGGGCTGGGTGGCCTCGCGCCGCTCGGCCCACGTGGCGGAGGTCGCCCGGGCCCAGATGGCGATCGGAAAGACCGAGCAGGCCTTCCACAACCTTTTGCTGGCACGGGAGATCGCGCCCCAGCAGACCCGCTACCACCCGCAGGTGCGCGACACGGTCAGCGGCCTGGTCTCCCGGCGCCGGAACGTGTCCCATTCCCTGACCAACTTGGCCCACTGGGTGGGCATGTAGCTGTCGGCCGGGCGCCCCGGACTATCAATTGACTTTGATAGTTCGGGGTGTTCCCGTTGGACACACTCGTAACTGTCCGCATCGAGACAACTACGAGGTGATCATCAATGGCTGAAGCGCGCGATCAGCAGCCCGCCCGCACGCCCCGGCGTTCGGCCGGCGACCGGCAGCGACGCAGGGAACTCGTCGCCGCGGCGTCCGGGCTGCTGGGCCACACGGTCCGGGTCGCCACGCCCGCGTACCTGCACATCGGCAGGTGAGCCGTGATGAACGCAGAGCGGGCCGAGGCCGTTCCCCTCCACCACGACGACGACGGGCATCCTTTCCCGATGAGCTGGCTGGCGAGCGCCCAATGGCCGGTCGAAGCCGACATCGCAGCAGTGCCGCAGGCGCGTCGGCGTCTCGCGCAGCACATCGAGTCCCAGCGCCTCCCCCTCACACGGGACTCCGTCCAGGACGCGCTCCTGTGCTTCACCGAGGTACTCACCAACGCCGTGGTACACACCGGGGCCGCGTGCCAGGTCCGAGTGAGCTGGCGCGCCGAGCACCTGCGCGTGGCCGTCGTGGACAGCAGCCTGCGGCTTCCCGAACCGCCCACCGGAGACCGGGAGAGCACCGGCGGCCGAGGCCTTCACCTGGTGGCCGCACTCGCCAAGGGCTGGGGATGGGATCCGATCGGCGCGGGCAAAGCGGTCTGGTTCGAGATCGCCCAGGACCAGGCGCTCCCGGGAGACCAACGATTCCCCCTGCTGGTACGCAGAGCCCACCACTTGGCCGCCACGGCCTCCGAAGCTCCGCCTTCGCATCCCCCTCGAAGGCGGATCGGGGTGGCGCCGCAGACTCCCACGGACGCGGCGCCACCCCTGGCACAGCGAGCACCCGGCACGGCCTGGGCCGCGTTCGCTTCCGCCTAGCTCGGCAGCATCCGCGAATGGGCGGCGGCCGCCGACGAACCGGCTCCCGCCGCCGGCACGAGTCCTCGGCACACCGGACGGCGGCGGGACAGCGGGGCTGTGTGCCAGGCGATCCACGGCCCCGCACACCACCCTGAACCACCTGCTGGCACCACCACGGCGACCCGGCGAACCCGCAGGTACGAGACGATCCCGAAGGACCCCTATCCCATGGCACCCCCGGCGCGCCTGCTTACCCCGCGCCTCGACCACACAAGCCTGCGGCACCGAAGGCCCGGTGAGGACCGATGACCAGGGCAGCGCGGCCGTCGAGCGTCGTTCCGTACATCGCCAGCTGGACCGAGGAATCCGAACTCCCCGCCACCCTGGTCCTGACCCCGCGCGGGATCGGCTACAGCGACGAGAACCCGTTGCTGGACCGCGACGGTCGCGGGGTCCTGTGGGCCAGACACCCGCACCGGCCCGGCAAGGGCCGGCCGGACTTCGGCGGCGTCAACACGCTCCGGCAACGGAGAGTCATGAGCCGCTTCCTCTGCCAGGTCTGCGGCGGCCCGCCCAGCCGAACCAGCACAGGAACACTCTTCCTCCTGTCCGACCAGCACGAGGGCGGCCCCGAGTGGCCCGAGGACGAGGTGACCGCGCACCCGCCGCTGTGCCTGCGCTGTGCGGGCCTGGCGGCCCGGCTCTGCCCCCACCTCCGAGAGGGTTACGAGGCGGTCAGGGCACGAAGGCCGGCGGCCGTCGGGGTCGCGGGCCGGCTCTACGACAAGGAACTGTCGACCCGACAAGGTGACGGCATCTTCCTCTACGAACGCACCGACCTGCTGCCCATGGTCGTCGCAACCCAACTGCTCGCCGTGCTCCAGGACTGCACAATCATTGACCTGAACACCGAACTTGCCGCAGCCCGACTGCCGGCCGATCTCGTGTAAGGGACCCCGCGAATCACCCTTCTTCTCCCGCCCGCCGGAGCCCGGTCGAGTGCCCGGCGCATGGGGCGCCGACGGAGCGTCACCACATCTACTCGCCGGTGAGCCAGGCCAAGCCCGGGTTTGCACCGCTCCAGCGCGGTCGCTTCAGGCTGCGATGCGAAGACGGCGCCGCGATTCAGCGGAGACCACGACCGGAAGCGGCCGGGCCGTCGCTTGCCGGGGCTGACCCACAGCACAACCAGCACCACGATCCGGCGGGCAACCCGCCCACCCGGAGATCCGCACCAGAGAAGGAACAGCGCATGACCGACCTCGGTATCCCGCTCCCGCCGCCGCGGCAGAGCCAGTCGGTAGGCAGCGGCCTCGCCTTCACCGCCGGCCACCACTTCACCGCCGAGCCCGGAACCGACTCTACGAGCTGGCACGCAGCGCCACCGCGCCGCTGTCCGTGATCCTCCAGGTCACCAAGCGCTGCGACTTCGACTTCAGCTTCTGCTCGGAGACACTCCAGATGCCCGACCCGACACCGGCCCACCTCGAGGCGATCCGCGACAACCTCACGGGCACCAAGCGCCTGTTCCTGTCCGGCGGCGAACCGCTGATGCGCCGCGACTTCGGCGACATCGTGGACATGTTCGCGGACAAGGACTTCATCATCGCCGCCCCCACCAACGCCACCCACGGCCTCCAGCACGCCAAACAGATCGCCGGCGTCCTCGACGCCGGGCAAGGTGAAACTGATCATGCCGCTCCGCAAGGGCAACGCTCTCAACCTTGCCCAGCACGAGTTCATCAGCGATGACGAAGCCGCCGACGTCTTCACCCGGCTCACCGAGCTGCGCACGATGCTCCAGTGGAACCCTGCACTGCGACTGACCACCTGGTGGACTCCCGATAACGAAGGTCACATGATCGTGGTCGAGCCCAGCGGCGATGCCAACGCCTGGCCCGTCTACAACTCTAAGGACCTCCTCCAGCCGCTCGGCAACGTCCTGCACGAGCCGATCGAGGAGATTTGGACGCGCTACAGGTTCAAGGAGAACCACTACCGGAAGTACCTCGGCGCCTCAATCCGTACAGTCGGCAATGCCGGGGCCAGCCGTGCCGCTGCGTGAATTCGCCGGAGACCCCGTACGCGGCAGACAGGCGGCCCTTCAGTCGCAACGTCAGGCTCCTGACCGGGATGAGCATCCAGTGGGCCGACGATGGCACCCGGGGTAGCGCCGCCGCGGTGTTCCTCGCCGTCCACCGGACCGCGGTACGCGAGATCACCTCCGGCATGTTCCATTTCGGCTACCGGGCCGCCGCGCTGGAGGACGCGCGGTTCACCTGGTCCCAGATCACCGCGCTCGGCTGGCCTCCGCCTACGCGAAGACGACTGTGACGCCGCCCCGGGGAGCACCACCCACACCCGCTGATCCCCGCCTACGAGGGGAGGACCCCGTCGTCAGGGCGGTCGCCGGTACGCGGGCTGGTTGACCCCCCCTGCTCCCGCGGGGAGCACCCTTCGCCACCTGCAGCGCTGGCAGCACTTTGCAGACTATCCGTCAGTCTGCCTCCGCCGTATCGCGATGCTGTCCAGAGGAAGACCCTGCTACCACCGACGGGGCCGTCTGTGGCTCGGGCAGGCTCCCGCTTCCGCGGGGAAGACACCGTCATCGTGGACGAGTATGCCGACCTGGACGGCTGGCCCCAGCCTTCGCGGGGAGGACCACCGGCGTCCGCTCGCGCCTGGCGGGCTGACCGGCTGACCCCCCTCCCGCGGGGAAGACCTGGTGCTCATGGTCGCGGTGGCCGTCCGCGCCGGCTGGCCCCCGCTCCCACGGGGAGGACCTCAGCCAGTAGTCCAGCTCCGTCATTCCGGTCGGCTGACCCCCGCTCCCGCGCGGGGAGGACGGAGGGGGATGGCCTGAGCCCCGGCCGGGTCGCGGCTGACCCCCGCTCCTGCGGGGAGGGCTACGCCGCGGCCGCCGGGAACTACTGGGTCGCCGGCTGACCCCCGCCTTCGCGGGGAGGACGCGTTCGACCCGGCCGCCCCGACTCGATCGGCCGGCTGACCCCCGCCTTCGCGGGGAGGACGCGACGGCTCTCAAGCTCGTGAACGGCTGACCCCCGCCTCCGCGGGGAGGGCGCGGACTTGCACGTCTCCGGGCAGCCCTGGGGCGGCTGACCCCCGCCTTCGCGGGGAGGACATGGACAGGCTCAACGCCATCGCCGCGGTGCGCGGCTGACCCCCGCCTTCGCGGGGAGGACACCCAGTCCACCCGCTACGAGATCTCCGGGAACGGCTGACCCTCGCCTTCGCGGGGAGGACAATTCGCTTCGATCGGGTCGCCACCGACGAGCCGGCTGACCCCCGCCTTCGCGGGGAGGACAGCCGCCAGGGCCGCGTCCTGGGCAGCCAGTTCGGCTGACCCCCGCCTTCGCGGGGAGGACTGGCACATGGACAGCGCGGCCCGCGGGCTGCCCGGCTGACCCCCGCCTTCGCGGGGAGGACCCTTCGCCACCTGCAGCGTTGGCAGCACTTTGCAAGTTCTTGACCACCCATCAGTCTGCTCCGACCGTATCGCGATGCTGTCCAGGGGAAGACCTTGCTACCACCGACGGGGCCGTCTGTGGCTCGGGCAGGCCCCCGCTTCCGGAGGGAAGACCGCATGTGGGCCAGACCGGCTGCTGTGCCCTCCGGCTGACCCCCGCTCCCGCGGGGAGGACCACCAGCCGCCGGTGAACAGCAACCTCGGCGACGGCTGACCCCCGCTCCCGCGGGGAGGACGCGGTCTTCAGCCACATTGCCTCCTCGCCCGTCGGCTGACCCCTGCTCCCGCGGGGAGGACCTCGACAAGGCCGTGTATGCCGCGGTGTCCAGCGGCTGACCCCCGCTCGCGCGGACAGCTCCGTCGGTGTGGTCGGTGGACCTCACCGACGGCTGACCCCACCTACGCGGGGAAGACGACAAGATGATCGGTCCGGTGCCCGCCGAGCTCGGCTGACCCCCGCTCCCGCGGGGAAGACACCCAGGAGATCGTCCCCGAGATGGTGCCAGCCGGCTGACCCCCGCTCCCGCGGGGAAGACGCGGCGGTGTGCCACAGGTCGGGGTGCAGCCGCGGCCGACCCCCGCTCCCGCGGGGAAGACTCCGTGCCGTCGAGCAGCCCCTGCGCGGCGGCCGGCTGACCCCCGCTCCCGCGGGGAAGACCTCAGTACCACGTGCCACCCGGCGGGCCGCTCCGGCTGACCCCCGCTCCCGCGAGGAAGACATCAGTCGGTCCTCTCGCAGCGCCTTCATGACCGGCTGACCCCCGCTCCCGCGGGGAAGACGCGATCGGCACGCTGGCGAAGCCGTACGGCACCGGCTGACCCCCGCTCCCGCGGGGAAGACCCTTCGCGACCTGCAGCGTTCAGAGCGTTTTGCAACTCCTTGACCATCTGTCAGGTCAGCGGTCACAGTCCCATGTGGCCACCCGGGTGCCCCGGGGAGACACGACCGGCTATGCCTGAGGAACTGTACCGGCTCGCCAGTCGAGGCCGTGAGAGCGGCGGCACTGTCGGTGGGCTGGCCGCCTTCGTCAGCTGTCCCCGCCGCTCCCACAGGGAGGACCGGTCCATGTCCCAGGGCACCACCCGGATCTACGGCTGACCCCCGCTCGCGCGGGAAGGGCCCACTGGATCGCCTGCGCGGTCGAGCGTGGGATCGGCTGACCCCCGCTCTCGTAGGGACGACGAGCGCGTGAAGCGCTTCCGGTGCTGGTGCACCGGCTGAGCGCCGCTCGCGCGGGGACGACACAATGGCGGAGTCCGCCAGCTTGCCGTCAGCGGCTGACCCTCGCGCCCGCGGGGAAGACCTGCGCTGGTCCGAACTCGCCGACGGGGTCCCCAGCTGACCCGCGCCTACGCGGGGAGATCTGGCAGAGATCGAACTTGATCTTGCATGCTACGGCTGAACCCCGCTTGCGAAGGGAGGATTTCATGGCGCGGGGTCTGGCGGCCCTGGTCGACGGCTGACCCTCGCTCGTGCGGGGAGGACACCATGAGCCGCTGGTCCGCCTGGTAGACGTCCGGCTGACCCCCGCTCCCGCGGGGAGGACACAGCGGGCTGGCTGACCCCTCTCCCGCAGGGAAGACTCGATCCGGGCGAGGAGCAGGTGTTAGCTGCCCGGCTGACCCCCACTCTCGTGGGGAAGACAAACAACGGGCGGACTCCGACGGCCAGGACACCGGCTGACTCCCCCCGCGCGGGGAGGGCCGCAGAGTCACCAGCGGCTTCGACGCGGCGGACGGCTGACCCCCGCTTGCCCGGGGAGGACGAAGCCGCGGGTGAAGGTGCTCCTTCGTTCCCGCTCCTGCGGGGAAGACTCGGCGAAGGTGGCCAGGGCCATGTACGCGGCTGGCTGACCCCCGCTCTCGCGGGGAGGGCAAGCTCGACACCTGCGAGCTTAATACCGACGGTGGCTGATCCCCGACGGCGCGGGGACAGAGTTGCTGCTGTTGGTTGACACTGAATGGCTCAACCTGGTTCGGGTGCAGGACAACGCCAGCGGCGTCGTCCTGCACCCGTTTGGTTGTCGGACGGGTCCGGTGGTTGTGCTTGTCGTTTCCTACCGCGGGGTGACGGGGCGGATGAGGAGAAGGCCTGCGCTGTAGGAGCGGGCGCGGCCGATTCCGGAGGTGAGGGCGCCGACGAGGGCGGGTGGATCGGTTACGGTGAGTGCGCCCCTGATCTCGGCTCGGCCGATTTTGGTGCCCTGGTTCTTTGCGGCCAGGGCGGTCTTGGGGAGCATTCGGATGGCCATGGTGTCGGTGTCTGCGTCGGCGCCGATGCGTCGGACGCCTTCGGCGCCTACACGTGCAGCTCCGGCGGGCTGCAGGCGCGCTGCGAACCACTCCTTGACGTGCCGGGGCGTGGTGTCGGACAGCCGTTTGCGGACCATGGTGCCGTCGGCCGATTGAATTTGGCGGTCCCGGGTCGGGTTCACGACGATCCGAAAGCTGAATGTGGCACCGGTGCGGACCGTGGTGTCGACCGGGATGGTCGCGATCTCGTCGGCGAGGGCTGCCTTCGGGATGGATGACCAGTCGGGTTGGACGCGCGACTGCACAATGATGACGAGGCTGTTGTTCTTCAGATCGAGTGTCCAGGTGTTGAGGATCCCCATCTGGGCACGCGGGTCAGCTTCTCCGGGTTCGGTCCAGCCGTAGAACCCTGACATCACCAGGCGGTGCATGACGTGCGGGTCGAGGATGGCTTTCTGCGCGAGCGGGTGGGTCGCGTCGAGGTGCAGGACGCTGTGGGAGGTCACGAAGCGGGCGCTGTCGGTAGGGGCAGTGGTCACAGCAGGTGGTCCCATCCGATGGTCTCGCCGGGTTCGATCCGTACGCGCTTCTCCCAGCGGGGAGCGTAGGACCGGTGCACGGTGTGGAAGCTGACTGGCTGATCGGCGACTGACACGGCGCCGCTGGTTCCAGCGGGTACCTCGGTCCACGTCCACGGCCGGGGTACGCAGTCGTGCGAGAGCAGCTCGGTGGCCGCGAGGACGTCCTCGATCCGGCCCGGATGTACTCCGCCGGAGATCTCGCCCGCGGGTGGGCAGTTCTTGCGCCCGAGCCAGAGCAGGCGCCTGGGGTGTTCAAGGGCGGTCGCCAGTTCCTCCAGCAGGTGCCGGTCGGGGTGTTCGACCGCGGCCACGAATTTGGCGTCCGCCAGGTAGCTGCGACTGGTGATCATTGGGTCACGGCCGACCTTCCGGGCGAGGAGTGCACCGCTCTCCGGGTCGGGTGCGATCCCCTTGGGTGCGCCGTACCAGCCCGCGATGGCCCGGGCCGTCGCGGTGCCGAAGGCGGGTCCGGTGGCGACCTCCAGAAGAGCGGATGCCTGCTGGGCACGCCGGTGGTCGGTGATCAGGTCACGCGGGCGCAGGGGGTACTGGCCGCCGCCGACGGTGTGGTAGTCGCGGACGGGGGTACCTGGACGATCCACCCGGACGGCGAAGCGGAGTTCGTCGAGCGGATGGAGCGGTTCGTCCCTGGAGTAGCCAGCAGCGGCGGCGAGCATGCCGATGAACCCGGACTTCGTCGGCCGCAGGTGTGTGTCACGCCGGTCGAAACGGGAGACCAGTCCCCAGGCCTGGAGCGGCCCGGCAAGTCGGGTCAGGAGCACATGATGTTGCTGTGTCATGGGGCGGTCAGCTCTTCCACGCTGTCCGCCTCGGTGGCAGTCAGGGCACCGTCGCCGCTGAGGCGGGTCAAGAGGTCTTGGATGTCCAGATCGTAGGTGAGGACGCGGCCGCCGTTGATGTCAGGGCGCTTGCGGGTCACCAGGCGGTGGTGCCTGAGGAGCTTGTCGGCAGCAGCGAGGCTCGCACCGCCTTCGGCCTGCTCGTCGATCGGGTTCTCGAAGACGGCCGAGTAGTTGAACGGCCTCTTGCCGTCGAAGGCGAGCACCAGCTTCGGCAGGGAGCCGGTGGAGGCGGTGGTGTTCTTCTTGGCCCCCGGCATGGCATCGACGAACGCCTCCACGAACTGGGTCTCCGCTGCGGCGGCAGCCTGGTCCGCGGCTTCGGCGGTCATACCGCCGGCCATCAGGTTGACACGCAGCTGAACCCGGTCGAGGGCGGCGTGGCGGTAGAACGTGCCGGAGATGAGGGACTGGTAGCCGGTCATGCCAGCACCTGCGTCGTCCGCCGCGTCGAGGTAGTCGAGGGCGTTGGCCTTCCGGCGGACCTTGGAGTCGTCGGCTGCGCTGTAGAAGTCGTCGATCTGGGTTGCGGCGTGGACGGTGAACGCCGGGCCGGTCATCACGGCGCCGTCCACGTTGGGGGAGTCGGCGATCTCGGCGAGGAAGCGGCCGTAAAGGGCGATGTCGATGGCGTCGCGGGGAGCGAGAGCCGTCAGCACGGCCGCGCGTACGGCCCGGGGGAGGGATGGGAGCCCGGCACCCGCCGTCTCCTCCTCATCGGCGAAGAGAGGCTCATCGGTCTTCTTCCCGCCCCGCTTCCCGGCCTTGCCCTTCGCCGCCTGCTCGGCCTTGCGTGCCTGCTCGAAATCCCCCGCCCAGGAGAGAACCTCGTCCCGGTTGGCGTTGATGTAGTTCGCCAACTCGGCCCCGGCGTCCTCGGGGGCGAAGAGCAGGACCTTGGTCAGGTTGCAGGTACGCTCCTTGTCCCCGAACTTCAGTCCCACCCCTTCCAGCACCGACTTTGCGGCGGGCAGTGCGTCCTCCTCCTCCCAGCCCAGGGCTCGCAGCGACTCCGCGGTCAGCAGCGCCCATTCGCGGGTACGGATGCCCATCGTGTACCCGGCGAGTGCTCCCTCGCCCGCGTTCGCCCGATCGCGGGCGAGCGTCCGTTCGGCCCGCCGACGGGACTGAGACGTGATCAGGTTCCGCGTCTCGCCACCGAACGGGATGATCTTCGCCATGCCGTTCTCGTCGCGCACCGGCAGCACGGCCACCAGGCTCTCGAGAGCGTGCAGCGACAGGAACTGGTGGCCGTTGAGGCGTTCGGACACGGCGCTGGTTCGAATGATCGTCATGTCAGCCGTTCTTCCTCGGAGAGTAGTCAGGGGTGTAGAAGGCCCGCGCCCAGCTGTACGGGGTCACCCGACTGCGGTCCTTCCACGCGGACAGGTCGCTCGCAAGCTGCGCCCAGGACGGCGGTGCAACGTCGCACGCCCGCACACGCTCGACCGCGTGCTGCAGGTGTCGTACAGGGACCTCGCGTGAAGCCACCAGCCGGTCGAGGAGGCGCTTGGCCCCCGGATCGTTCGGCCCCCGCCCGGCGGGCGATCCGACGCGGCGCAGGGCATCGCCAACGGAGCCGTAACCGGCATGCGGGACGCTCCTGCCCGCGTGGAAGCGGGCGAACAGGAAGGCGACCCGCTCGAAAGCCGGCCGGTGCGCCTCCTCGAAGGTGAAGGAGGCAGCCCGCAAACGGGGTTCGGTCAGCGCCTCGGGCCGACGCAGTTCGGACAGCCGTCCGTAGTCGCGGGACAAGACTAGTCCGCACAGCCAGCTGGTCAGCCGCTGTTCAGCGGTGCGCTCGGGCCTGTGCCCGTCGTCGGTGACCGGGTTATCGGCGAGTTCCGTCCCGAGGAGCGCGGACAGGTCGAGCGGCAGCTGCAGGTCGCTCACGCGGAGAGCTCCTTCAGGTACGGGGGGCAGGTCGAGCTGGACAGCTTCTTCCGCAGCCGCTGCTCCGCCTGGGCACGGGCGTTCATCCCACGGCCGTTGGGCGGGAGCGATTGCAGGCGGTTCCTCAGGACCTTCCAGGTAAGCTCGCGGATTTCCCGGCCGAAGTCCTCCAGCGGCCCGTCCGCGGGGCTGATGCCGTCGCTCACTTGGGAAACCAGGATCAGGAAGGGGTCGGCGGCGGCCGGCCACAGCTCCGGTTCGCCGTTGAAGTGCTTGAGCAGCTTCGGCTTGTCCGCGGGTTTGGGATTGGGGTGGGCGATGTCCCGGGCCACCGCGGCGGCCGCGTAAAGGGCCTTGGCGGCGTACTCGCAGATACCGGCGCCCTCGTCGGCAGCCCACTTGAGCTGACTCTCTCGCCCAGGAACATAGGGAAAGGTGTCGAACACCCATGCCGTTGCCGTGGCCTGACGCGAGATCAGGCCGACGGCAGCCAGATCGACCCTCCGGTCGCGCAGACGTGCGAGACGGTCGTAGAGGTCTGAACCCTTGGCCAGCGCGGGATCAGCCTTGAACGTCGCCGCGTACACCGCGTGCGACTCCCGCCAGAGCGCACGTTCCTCGCTCGGACGCATGGGCACCGGTTTCCCGTCCTGCCTGCTGGGCTGAAGGACCGCGTCCTGGAGGTAGAGGGACGGCAGGGGATCGAGCAGCTCACCCGCCGCCCGCAGGACACGGTCCACCATGACCCGGCCCCCGACCATCTTCGGTCGCAGCAGGATGGACCGGCCGAGGAACGAATGGAGGTCTGCCGGGCCGTCAGGGTGCCGCGAGGTCTTCCGGGCACGGAACGTGCGCCGACCGGGCCGGCCGTCGGTCCAGGAGTAGTTGAAGGTTCCGACATCTTTGTGGTCGCACGGGGCGAGGTTCAGTCGCAGCGTTTCGCCGAGGGTCCGGCCCCTGGCCAGAACGCGGACCCGCGTGCCGAGCCGCCCGACCGCCTGGTACGTCAGCTGAGGCCCCAGCCAGTCGGCCTTGGCCATCGCCCGGCCACCGAGACCGTAGGCGTGCTGGGTCAGCATGGCCCGGAACGCGGCATCGGGCGCCATCGGTTCCGGGTCGTGCAGGTGCACCTTGTCGAAGAACTGGTTGTAGTCCCCCGCCCGTTCGATGACGAGCTGCGCAGAGCCCACCCCGTGTTCGGCCATGAAGGGGGACAGCAGAGCGTTCTGCCCCAGCGGGCGCTGAGGGTGGAACAGGTTCCACCGGTCGTCGGGCTCGTCGGTCAGCCAGACGGCCGCACGTTCCAACGACTCCCCGCTCGTGACCCATTGGTACCACTCGTCCGTCGTGCGTGGTACGCACCTTGCCGCATACAGGATCGCCATCAGGTACTCCAGTACGGCGACTTCCTCGCCCGGCGTCGAGCTCACCAACCCGGCGAAGTCGTCGGCGTCCCGCAGAAGTGCGAGGAGGCTCACGCGTCGGACGGCGGGGCCATGTCCATGGGTCGATGTCAGTACCGGCTGGCAGGCTTCGGTTCGCGGGTCCCATCTGATGGGTGGATGCTGAGATCCCTCCAGAGAGCATGGCATCCTTGAGGTCTGACTATTCGTCACATCAAGGAGACTAGCGGCAAGGAAGTGGTTCAGGTGATGAGACCACAGAGAATCACCCTCGCGGGGATCGCGGTGTGGGGGAAGACGGACCGCTTCAAGATCAGCCGCAACCGCGGCGGACCGGCATGGAACTCACTCCTCGTCCACATGCTCGACGTCGCCGCCTGTACTGGGGAACTGTGGGACCGCTACCTCGCCACACCGGTGCGGGACCGACTGGTCGAGGCCCTGGCACCGGGGAGTCCTGAGATCGCCCGACGGAACGCCATGTTCTTCGCCGCGCTGCACGACCTGGGGAAGGCATCGCCCGGGTTCCTGCTCCAGTTCGCCGATCCGGCCGAACGGCACCTGCAGTCGGCCGGCCGCGAATGGCGGGAGATCGCCCGCCGGGCGGGACTACCGCTGCCCTCAGACCCCCGGGCAGTCCGCCGTATGCGACACGAACTCATCACCGCCCACTGCCTGCCCCGGCTGCTCGGCTGTTCATGCCAGGACTGTGGTGGCGACACTACCCGCCACGAGGGACTTCACCGACTCGCTCTGCTCCTCGGTGCCCATCACGGCCATTTCCCCGGCCCGGACCTCCTCCAACGTGCGCAAGGCACTGCCCCAACGTGCGACTGGGACGAGGTCCACCGATTCTTCATCGACACCCTCGCCTCCCTTCTCGGAATCGATCTGCAACGAGTGCCCGAGCGGACCAGACTCGACCGTCCCTCCGCCCTGCCCCTGATGGCTGGCCTGGTCGTCACCGCCGACTGGATTGCCTCCGACGAACGTCGGTTCACCTACCGCCAAGCCGGCACCATCGAGCAGTGGTGGCAACACTCGCAGCAACAGGCCGAGGACGCCGTGCGCGGCCTGCGGCTCCACCCCTGGTCCCCGGAGCCCACGACATGGAACCAGCTGTTCCCCGACACGCCCACCCCCCGCCCGTTCCAGGAAGCAGCCATGAGCGCCGCCCCGACCCAGGGGCCGATGCTGGGCATCATCGAGGCGGGCACCGGCTCGGGAAAGACCGCTCTCGCCCTCTGGTACGCCCACCACCTCGCCCGGACCAACGGCTACCACGGTCTCTACACGGCAATGCCCACGCGGGCCGCCACCGACCAGGCCGCCGGCGAACACATCCGCTTCCTCACCAAGGCATTCGGCACCCCCACCGAGGCCAACCTGGCGATCGTCCACGCGTCCGCGGCAGCGACGGACACCGTCCACCGACTCCTGGACGCGGCCACCGCCCAACCAACAGATCTCACAGACCTCGACCCATTCATCGAAGCCACGATCTGCGACCGCAGCGACGGAGCTCCCAGCGACTCCCGCGTGGTCCTCGACCCGTGGTACCTCCGCCGCTGCCTCGGTCTCCTCTCCACCTTCGGCGTCGGTACTGTCGACCAGATCACCCTGGCCTCGCAGCGCTCAACCCACTGGTTCCTGCGCCTCTTCGGCCTTGCCAACAAGACCCTTGTCATCGACGAGGCCCACGCGTACGAGCTCTTCCAGGAACAACTCCTCGGCGCCGCGATCTCGTGGCTCGCGGACGCGGGCGCCTCCGTGCTGATTCTCTCCGCGACCCTCCCCGCCGCCACTCGCCAGGAGCTGATCACCGCATGGTGCAAGGGGCACCGCACCATCCCCCAGCCCACCACCAGCAAGGGCCCCATCACCCTCGTCGACCAGCACGGCTCCTTCACCCACCCGACTCCCGCAGAAGCACCCCCCGAGCTCCACACCCGGATCGACCTGGTGCCCGACCCCGGACCCGCCGCCCTCGCCGACCACATCCTCCGAGAGGCATCTGCCGGCGGCATCACCACCGTCATCCGCAACCGCGTCGACTCCGCCCACAACCTCTACGCAGCGGCGGTATCGCTGGCAAAGAAGTACGGCTGGCACGAGCGAGAGATCGTCCTGCTGCACGGCCAACTGCTGCCCCGCCAACGACTTGCGCAAGAGACCGAACTCCGCAGCCGCCTCGGTCCGGGAGAACTCCGCACCGCAGCCAACCCGAACCGGCCACCCCGACTCCTCGTCATCGCAACCCAAGTGATCGAACAGTCACTGGACCTCGACGCCGATCGCCTCTACAGCGACCTCGCCCCCATCGACCTGATCATCCAACGCCGCGGACGCCTCCACCGGCATACCGTCAACAACCTCAACCGCCCTGTCGGCATGCGCACCCCCCGAATGACGGTCCTGTGGACCCCCGACCACGACCACCTGCCACTCGTCCATCCCGCGAGCCGTTCGCGTCCGGGAAATCCCGACGCCTACATCTACGCCCCCTACACGCTCGCAGCCACCCACCACATGCTCGACGCTCTCGCCGGTGAGAAAACGTGCCCTGACTGCGACGCCGCCCGCCAAGCCAACCCGAACTCCCGCATCGCCTGCATCGTCACGCCCCGCGACAACGAGACGCTCATCGAGTCCCTCTACAGTCCGGACTCCTTTCCCAACAGTCCGGCGGGGTTCCTGTTGGCCGAGACCTGGAACGCCTGGCAAGCCGAGCTCGCCAACCAGCGGAACGCCTCCAAAGCTTTCGCCCTGCAGCCGTACCGCCCCGACGGAACCCCAACCGACATCCACCTCCTCGAGAGCGGCGGCGCCCACGGACACGGCGACGACAGTACCTCGGGACTCGCCGCCCGCTCGCGCCTCGCGGAACCGACCACCGACGTCGTCGTTCTGTTCCGGAACCCCATCGACGGGCACCCCAGCCGGCACTACAGCTACGACCCGGAAGGCCGACACCGGGCAGACCTCACGCGACACCAGATCCGCGACGACACAATCGCCGTCCGCCGCGCACAGCAACAAGATCTGCTGCTCAACACCGTGGCCATCCCGTACAGCTGGTTCGAGCACCTCCCACCCGCCGACACCTGGGACAATCCGGGCATCGGCGTTGTCCGTCGGAGGAATGTCATCATCCTGGAGCCCGACGGAAGCTGTTCTGAGGGAAGCTCGCTCCAGCGGCTTCGCTACAGCCGCACCAGAGGCCTTCACCTCATCCGCGACCGATGAGCGATATGCTTGCCGCTCCTGCTCCCGGCATCTGCAGGGATGAGCCGGATGCGTTGCTCTCTGGTCCAATTCTCCCCGCGCAGGCGGGGGTCAGCCGTGGCTCGGGGAGTTCTACACACCGCCGGAGCCGTCCTCCCCTCGCAGGGGGGAAGGCGCCCGATGACGACCAGGCTGTACGAGAGGTGAACGGCTGACCCCGCCAGCGCGGGGAGGGAACCATGAGCAGTTGGTCCGCCTGGTAGACGTCCGGTTTACCCCCGCGCCCGCGGGGAGGACATCCTGTGGCCGCTGTTCGGGACGGTCGTCCCGGGCTGACCCCCGCCTACGCGGGGAGGACACGCGGCCGACGGTGCCGGGGGTGACGACGGCCGGCTGACCCGCGCCTTCGCAGGGAAGACCCGGGGCGGAGCAAGCTATCGCGTAAGCCGGGCGGCTGACCCCCGCCTACGCGGGGAGGACACGTAGTGGAGGTACTCGTCCTCGTCGGCGAACGGCTGACCCCCACTCCCGCGGGGAGGACATCGGCCGCGAGCGCGGCGCCTCGGTGGCCACCGGCTGACCCCCGCTCCCGCGGGGAGGACCTGTGGCACGACTACACCCCCCGCGCGGGGGCCGGCTGACCCCCGCGAGCGGGGAGGACGTCGCCGTCACCCAGGCCTCCACCTCGCAGACCGGCTGACCGTCGCTCCCGCGGGGAGGACGGCCCTGCCGGGGTACTGGCGGGTCGCTGAGGTGGCTGACCCGCTCCCGCGGGGAGGACGCGGGGGTGCCGCTCATGGGCTTGTTGAGGAACGGCTGACCCCCGCCTTCGCGGGGAGGACGGCCACGGCGCTCCACTTGCCGCGCTGACCCCCGCTCGCGCGGGGAGGACCAGAACTACCTCGTGAGGGAGGTCGCCAAGCTCGGCTGACCCCTGCTCGTGCGAGGAGGACGGCTCCAGCTCGGCCACGCGGGCCTCGGTGGTCGGCTGACCCCCACATTCGCGGGGAGGACTCATTAGCCACCTGCAGCGTTGGCGGCGCTCTGCAATTTCTTGGCTATCCGTCGGTCTGCTCCCACCGTATCGCGATGCTGTCTAGGGGAAGACCTTGCTTCCACCGACGGGGCCGTCTGTGGCTCGGACAGGCCCCCGCTCCCGCAGGGAAGACGGCATGTGGGCCAGACCGGCTGCCGCGCCCTCTGGCTGACCCCCGCTCCCGCGGGGAGGACACGAACAGGTTCTCGCCCTCCGCGTCGCGCCGCGGCTGACCCCCGCCTACGCGGGGAGGACAACTCCGATCCAAGGTCATCACCACCGGCGACCGGCTGACCCCCGCTCGCGCAGGGACGACTGGGCCGACCACATCGAGATCATGACGGTGGGCGGCTGACCCCCGCTCGCGCAGGGACGACTGGGCCGACCACATCGAGATCATGACGGTGGGCGGCTGACCCCCGGTCGCGCGGGGACGACTGATCCGCCTGGTCCGAGAGCTCGGCCTTCTTCGGCTGATCCCCGCCTACGCGGAGAGGACACCAGGCCCCTACGGCGAAGTTCGGCAAAGACCGGCTGACCCCCGCTCGTACGGGGAGGAAGCCAGCTTCTGGTAGAGGTGCTGACGGTAGCCCGGCTGGCCCCTGCCCCCGCGGGGAAGACGTGATGTGCATCAGCTCCGGCCGTGAGGCCGTCGACTGGCCCCACTCCCGCAGGGAAGACCCGGGCTTGGTGAAGGCGACCGGGCTGCCGTCAGGCTGACCCCCGCTCCTGCGGGGAAGACCACCAGGCGACCAGCCCAAGACCGGCGAGCACCGGCCGACCACCGCTCCCGCGGGGAGGACCTCTCAAAGTGCGTCCCGTTCTCGTCCTGGACCGGCTGACCCCCGCTCCCGCGGGGAGGACCGGGCCTGCCACGAGCCGATAAAGTCGCGGCGCGGCTAACCCCCGCTCCCGCGGGGAAGACGAGGAGCCCGCCGGGGATGGTGGAGCCGGCGCCAGCTGACCCCCGCGTCCCGCGGGGAAGACCTGGTGCTAATGGTCGCGGTGGCCGTCCGTGCCAGCTGACCCCCGCTCCCGCGGGGAGGACCTCAGCCAGTAGTCCAGCTCTGTCATGCCGGTCGGCTAACCCCCGCCTTCGCGGGAGGACCTTCGCCGCCTGCAGCGTTGGCAGCACTGCAATTTCTTGACTACCCATCAGTCTGCTCCCACCGTATCGCGATTCTGTCCAGGGGAAGACCTTGCTACCACCGACGGGGCCGTCTGTGGCTCGGGCAGGCCCCGCTCCCGCGGGGAGGGCAGGGGACGGGTGGACCGTCCGGGTTCGGACACGGCTGGCCCCCGCCTTCGCGGGGAGGGCGCGAGTCCAACGCTGTTGGATAGGATTCCCACCGGCTGACCCCGCGTTCGTTGGGAGGACGAGTCGCTGACGGCCGACAGCGACGTTGCTGCCGGCTGACCCCGCCTTCGCGGGGAGGACCAGAACCTCTCCACGGGCCGAGTGCCCATCAGCGGCTGACCCCCGCTCCCGCGGGGAGGACACCCGCATTGAGTTCTACTGCGGCGTGGCGGCCAGCTGACCCCCGCTCGCGCGGGGAGGCCCCCTTGGCCTGCCGCTTGTCGACGTCGTCGACCGGTTGACCCCCGTTCGCGCGGGGAGGACCGCGTCCTGGACCCTGGCATGACCCCCAGGGCCGGCTGACCCCCGCTCGCGCGGCGAAGACGTCCAAGCGTGCCAGCCAGCCTCGTCGGTGAACGGCTGACCCCCGCTCCCGCGGGGAAGACGATGGGGACACGGGTGTGCCAGCCGACGATGCCGGCTGACCCCTGCTCCCGCGGGGAGGACGTCCAGTCGTACCGGACGGCGAGCTCGAACGGCGGCTGACCCCCGCTCCCGCGGGGAAGACATTTTTGCAATGCGGCGCGCTGTGGGAAATTCCGGCTGACCCCCGCTCCCGCGGGGAAGACCCTTCGCGACCTGCAGCGTTCAGAGCGTTTTGCAACTCCTTGACTATCTGTCATGTCAGCGGCTGCCGTCCCATGCGGTCACCCGGGTGTCCGAGGGGACACACCCCCGACTAGCTACGCACCGAGGAACTGTACCGGCTCGCCAGCCCAGGACAGGGAGGATGGCGGCGCTGGCCAACGGCGCCGGCTGACCCCTGCTCCCGCGGGGAACCCCCGCTCCCGTGGGGAAGACTGCGGGAAGCGGATGGTGAGTGGCGGCCAGTGCGGCTGACCCCCGCCTACGCGGGGAGGACATCCAGCTGTCGTCCTCCGGAGCCTCGGTGCCCGGCTGACCTCGCTCCCGCGGGGAGGACACGGCCTTGACGTTCGACATCGTCTTCTCGAACGGCTGACCCTCGCTCGCGCGGGAGGACCCTGACCTCGCCCCGCGCCCGTGGGCCTGGTGCGGCTGACCCCCGCTCTCGCGGGGAGGACACCGCGTACGAGATCCAGGGCTCCCAGGTCGCCGGCTGACCCCCGCTCCCGCTGGAAGATGGACATGCACCAGCTAGTGCTGACGGTCGGGTCGGCGGTGCCGACCGGTGCCTTTCCGCAGTAGTTGGACCGGTGTGTCGTCCTGCGGAGGGATCAGCTCACCGTCCCTGCGCATGATCAGCGAGTACGCCTGCGCGTAGGTGTCGGCAACCCCGATCGGCTGCCAGGCGTGGCCGTCCCACTCCACGACTATGCGCGGGGTGTCCTGGAAGAGGTGGGCGCCGCGCCTGGGCCCGGGGACGAGCGGGATCGCGTCGCGGGTGCCGACGGGGCGTCGGCGTTTTTGCCGGTCGGCGTACCAGTCGGCGAAGGATTCGTCTTCCGGGTCGAGCACTGTCCGTCCTCCCGCTCGGCGTCGGTCCGAGAGTAGCGCTCACACGGGTGTCGTGCCGGGCCATCCGAACAGGCCGAGGACCGGACGGTCCCTTAGGGCGTCCGCGTACGCGGTGCCTTCGAATTCGCGGTAGTTCGTGATCGGGTCGGCCGCTGCGTGCAGCATGGCGACGGCGCACGGGGTGCAGAAGTCCTGCCCGGTGTCCAGGTCCCGGAGGTTGGCGAACTTCCGGCATCCCTGCCACTGGCACGTCCTGCGGTGCTTGCCCACGCCCGTCCGTTCCGTCGTCATGCCGATACCTCGGGGGCGCTACCCGATGCCGAGGACGGCACGTTGCTGCCTGCTGCGGACGGGCCGCGCGGCCCCGGCCGGGTCGAGCGAGCCGAGGAAGTCCAGGACCGCGGTGCGGGCGTCCTCGACCAGATGCTCGGCCGGGTGTCCGCTCAGGCCCGGCGGGAGGCAGACGCGCAGTGCCGGGGACTCGGCGGCCTGGTCGAGGAGCTGCTGCACGATCCAGTATCGGGTCAGGAGCTGGACGCCGAAGGTGATGTGGAGCGAGTGCGCCTTCCCGGTGTGGCCGAAGTGGACCCAGCCGCGGGGAATGAACAGCACCTGGCCGGCGGTCAGGGTGATGGTGAAGGCGTCGCGTTCCACGGTGTGGAGCTGCTCGCCGGTGAAGCCGACAGCGGTCCACCGGTGCCGGTCGAGCGGGTCCGTGACGATCGGCGGGTGCAGGTGCCAGGTCTTGGCGCCCTCGGCCTGGGCGAGGAGAACGTGGTGGGTGTCCCAGTGAGGCCCGTATCCGGTCGAGCCCGCCGGGGTGAGGTACACGTTCGCGGTCACCGGGTGGCCGAGCTCGGCGGCGAGCACCTGCGCCGCGTCGCGCAGGGGCGGCCACGTGAGGTGGAGCCCGTTGAACACGAGCGTGTGGGTGGGGTGGTCCGCGTCGGGGGCGAGCGGGGACGGTGCGCCCTGGTGGACCATGCCGAGCTCGACCGGCCGCAGCGTGGGATCGCCGACGATTCTGCGGGCGTCGGCGCGGCTGAACCATCGGTCGAGCCGGGCGCCCTCGGGCTCGTAGACGGTCGGGGAGTCGGGCCAGCGGGTGAGGAAGTGTGCGGGGTCGTCGACCAGGCGGGGCAGAACGGTCACGGTCATCCCTTCGGGGGTCTGGTGGGACGGGGCGGCCCCGGACGGAGCGCTGGATGGTCCGGGGGCCGCCCTTCGTGGGGGCGGGTCAGACCAGGTGGTCGAACTCGCCCGCCTTGGCGCCGGCGACGAACGCCCGGAGCTTGGCCGAGGTGGCGGTGAGCGGCACCTGGGACGGGTCGGTGGTGATGCCGATCCGGATCGCGCCGTCCGCCTCGACGGCGATGCCGATCGAGTCGTCGAGCTGCTGCTGGTTGGACTTGCTGGACTTGATCCAGGCGAGGCCCTTCGCGCCTTCGGGGTCGTAGCCGTGGACGGTGACCGCGGTGCTCATAGGTGGTGCTCCTTTGGCTGGTGCGGGTCGGCCGCGCCGGGTGGTGCGGCTGGGTGGTGCCGGCCCCCGGCCCCAGGTCCGGTGTGCTGGACCTGAGGCGGGGCGGATCCGGTGGGGCCGGCGGTCAGCCGGCAGGCGTTCGCAGGTCGGCGAGGACGGTCTTGCCGCACGGGTCGGGGGTGACCTCCAGCACCCGCGGGTCAGGCGGCCGACCACGGTAAGACCGCTGTGGTACTCCTCGTCCAGGCCCGCCCGGAGGGCGACGGGCAGGGTGCGGGAGCCGGTCCGCCCGCGGCGCACGGGGCGGGTGCACCGCAAGCCCACCGACCGGGAACCAGACGATCTGACCGAGGACACCGAGCTGGTCAGCAACGCCTGCCGGACGCGCACGATCGTGAGTATCCGCCGCATCGCGCTGCAGACCGTCCGGATCGGCCGTCCGCGAGTCGGGCCGGTGGCGGATCGCGAGGGTGGCCCGGGCGGCCACCGTCGGCAGGGCATGGACAGCGGCGGCCATCGGCATCTCCTCGGCGTCGGGGATGTCGCCCGGTGCGCTTCCAGGGTCCCGAGACGGATCGGTCTCCTCGCACCGGCGACACCAACGACGCTACGGAGTAGCGGACTTGCTACTCAACGCGATTGCGCTCGATTGCGCGATTTCACCCGAGGCCGGTGATCGCGGCCGTGATCAGCGCGCGCGCCTTGGCGCCGTGAACCGCAAGCTCACCCAACTCCGCGAAAGCCCGCCCGTACATGGCGATTTCGCTGGGCTGGGTGATCGTCAGATAGCCGGACACGAGTTCGACGCTGACCTGCGCGGTGTCGTAGATCCAGAAGCCCTCGACGGGCCACGCCCTGTCGCGCATCGGCTGCATGGGCACGATGCCGAGGGAGACGTTCGGGCGCCGGCCGATGACGAGGAGATGCCGGAGCTGCTCGCGCATCACGTCGGGGCCGCCGAGGCCGTTACGCAGGACCGATTCCTCGATCAGCAGGGCGAAGCGGTGGTTGCCGTCGGTGAGGATGTGCTGGCGGGCCATGCGCTCCTCGACCGCGGCGGGGACGTCGTCCACCAGGCCGCGACGGTCGCGGATCGCGGAGAGGATCGCGGTGGTGTAGGCGCGGGTCTGCACGAGGCCGGGCAGCAGCCACGACGAGTAGGTGCGGAACCGCTCGGTGCGCTCGTACAGGGGGCGCACGGATTCCTGGGCCTGCCGCAGGCCGGTGCGTTCCATACGGCGCCACTCGACGTACATCGAATCCGCGGCACGTGACTTGGCGACAAGGTCGGCGGCCTGGCCCTCGGCGCCGCACGCCGAGCACCAGGCACGGATATCGGCGTCGGACGGCGCTGCTCTGCCGTTGATGATGCGCGAGGTCTTGGCGGGGTTCCACCCGCACAGGGCAGCCAGCTCCCGGCCCTGGAGGCCGGCGTCCAGCATCAGCTCGCGCAGACGGTCGGCGACGGCCCTGCGCGCGGCCTGGGCGCTGGAGGACGGGGAAGCGGGCATGAGGGGCTGGCTGCCAGGCGGGTCAGATCACGTACTTCGCGTGGTCGGTGCCGCGCTCCCACACGGCCTCGAACGCGGCGGCGCAGAGTTTCACGACGTCCGGGGCGGTGACGACCTCCATGCCGTTCTCGGCCCACTGGCCGTCCCCAGTGAAGTGGTTGAACACCACCGTGTCGGTGTCGAACAGCCAGAAGTCGACGCCTGGAAGGGCGAGATCGGTCGTACGGCGGCGGGGGAGCCACCGGACCTGCTCGCCGGCCGCGAGATTGTGCCGCTCGGTGATCTCGTGCTCCCAGCGGATGTAGTCGCTGACCGGCTCGGAGACGATCCTGGCACGCCGGATCCCGATCCCGCGGCCCACGGCGTCGTGGACGACTTTCGACCAGGAGCTGTACTCCTCGGCCGGGTCGAACGGACGGCCCTCCTGCCAGGCGACGAACACCGGATCGTCGCGCATGTAGCTGTCACGCATCTCGAGGTGCACTGCGGAGCGCCGGGCGGCGGCAAAGCCCTCGCGGACGGCGGTCACCGCTGGCCCTCCTGGCGGGGGATGAACTGGAGCATGTTGGCGGGCAGCCGGATCACGGTCTCGTGCTCCGGGACGTCCGTGGTGTGGCCCGGGACCGAGCCGACCTCCTGCGCCCGGCGGACGGTCGCCTCGTCGGCCTTCCAGGACTGGATGATCAGATCCCCGGTCTCCTCCTCGACCCAGATCGTCGGAGACCCGTCGTTCGGCGTGTTGGGGTAGATCCCCAGGAACCGTAGCGTCATGCGACCCTCCCTTGGCAAGCCGGTTGCGCGTACTTGCTTCACCGTTTCGCAAGGATGACGGGGCGTCAAGGGCGTCATTGGTGCAGGGCATACTGCACCTCGTTGGCGGCATTGTCCGACGCTTCCCTCAGCGGCGGAGTCGTCGTGGTGGCGCCCGACTGCGCGGTCCGCCGTCGCCGGGGACGCGACGGCGGACCGCGGGGCATGCCACGAGACCATCTACGCTCGCAGCGGAAACACCCGAGCCGGCTACGCTTCGTCACCGCATGTGGTGGCTGCCCCCGCTCGCGCGGGGAGGACGACCTCGCCACCGAGGCGTTCCGCCGGGACGGCGGCTGACCCCCGCTCCCGCGGGGAGGACGGGTTCCACTGTTCGGTGGTGTCGTACATGTGCGGCTGACCCCCGCCTTCGCGGGGAGGACCTGAACAACTGGGCCGCCTACGGCTACAACGCCGGCTGACCCCCGCTCGCGCGGGGAGGACGGCGGTCTCGTCTCCGGCGGCGGGTGATCCGGCGGCTGACCCCCGCTCGCGCGGGGAGGACCGCCTTCGGTCGGGTCGGGAGTGTGCAGGCAGCGGCTGACCCCCGCTCCCGCGGGGAGGACGACCTGCCGACAGCCTTTGCGCGGGCGTTCGACGGCTGACCCCCGCTCGCACGGGGAGGACGCACCGGAGGTGGAAGCGTTGCCCAAGGAGCTCGGCTGACCCCCGCTCCCGCGGGGAGGACCGCAGCGAGGTGGAGAGCGCCTTCGCGGTTCCCGGCTGACCCCCGCTCCCGCGGGGAAGACCCGGAGCGCCCGTCCGAGAACTGGATGATGGTCGGCTGACCCCCGCTTCCGCGGGGAGGACTTTCGCCCTTGCAGCGTTGGCAGCACTCTGCAAATTCTTGACTACCCATCAGTCTGCTCCCACCGTATCGCGATGCTGTCCAGGGAAGACCTTGCTGTCACCGACAGGGCCGCCTGTGGCTCGGGAAGGCCCCCGCTTCCGCAAGAGAAGACCGCATGTGGGCCAGGCCGGCTGCCGCGCCCTCCGGCTGACCCTCGCTCGCGCGGGGAGGACCTCCTCCTGGCGTCCAAAGAGCGCGACACCTACGGCTGACCCCCGCTCGCGCGGGGAAGACCCGGCCGTCCGCGACGCGCACGCCTACGCCGTCGGCTGACCCCCACTCGCGCGGGGAGGATCCGACCATCGCGGACAGCTCCGGGCCTGCCTCCGGCTGACCCCCGCTCCCGCGGGGAGGACGCGCCCGACGCAAGGGCCGCATCGTTCGACGCCGGCTGACCCCCGCTCCCGCAGGGAAGGCAAGGCCGAGGGGTACGTCGACATCGCGTACAACGGCTGACCCCCGCCTTCGCGGGGAAGACAGCGTTCCCGGGGTTCCCGCTGACCCCAGCGACGGCTGACCCCCGCCTTCGCGGAGAGGACGTCGCCAAGAAGCTCGACGACTACTGCGCCTTCGGCTGACCCCCGCTCGCGCGGGGAGGGCTTCACTGACGGCCGCGCCGAGTTCATGCGCACCGGCTGACCCCCGCTCCTGCGGGGAGGGCTCGGCCAGCATCAGAAGCATTTCCCGACGGGCCGGCTGACCCCCGCCTTCGCGGGGAGGACCGCGCAATCGTCGCCGCGCCGCCTCCATAAACCGGCTGACCCCCGCTCCCGCGGGGAGGACCTGCTCGCGGCCGTTGCGCTGACCGTGCTGTTCGGCTGACCCCCGCCTTCGCGGGGAGGACGTTGCCCAGCAGACTAAGGAGTTGGAAGGAAGCGGCTGACCCCCGCCTCCGCGGGGAGGACAGGTCGGCGGCGTCGGCCGCCATCTCGGCTGCCGGCTGACCCCCGCCTCCGCGGGGAGGACCGGCATGGTCACCTCCTGGTCGATCAGACCTGCGGCTGACCCCCGCCTCCGCGGGGAGGACTCCGTGAACAGCCTCGCGAACATCCCGGCGAGCGGCTGACCCCCGCCTCCGCGGGGAGGACATCCGGAGCACCATGCAGGAACGCGCCGACCTCGGCTGACCCCCGCCTTCGCGGGGAGGACGGGGCATTCGACCTTCTGGAGTCGCTGAATGACGGCTGACCCCCGCCTTCGCGGGGAGGACACGCCGGCCTCGCCGCGCTGCGGCTGGTAGGGCGGCTGACTCCCGCCTTCGCGGGGAGGACCCCTCAACCTTCCCTCCGTACTCACGAGGAGCCGGCTGACCCCCGCCTTCGTGGGGAGGACACGAATCCTGCCTCGGCATGAACGGGTTCGGCGGCTGACCCCCGCCTTCGCGGGGAGGACTTTGGCCCTCATTTGAGGGCCAGTTTCTGAAACGGCTGACCCCCGCCTTCGTGGGGAGGACACGAATCCTGCCTCGGCATGAACGGGTTCGGCGGCTGACCCCCGCCTTCGCGGGGAGGACTTTGGCCCTCATTTGAGGGCCAGTTTCTGAAACGGCTGACCCCCGCCTTCGCGGGGAGGACCCTTCGCCACCTGCAGCGCTAGCAGCACTTTGCAATCTATTGACTATCCGTCAGTTTGCTCCCACCGTATCGCGATGCTGTCCCAGGGAAGACGTTGCTACCACCGTCGGGGCCGTCTGCCGCGGCTGACCCCGCTCCCACGGGGAGGACAGGTCGATCCGCCAGCCCACGTACTGCGGGGACGGCTGACCCCCGCTCGCGCGGGGAGGACACCCTGTACCCGGATATGTTCCGCCCCCAGGACGGCTGACCCCCGCTCGCGCGGGGAGGACCTCAGCCAGTAGTCCAGCTCTGTCATGCCGGTCGGCTGACTCCCGCTCGTGCGGGGAGGACCACAGTCGGAACCGGTCGTCCAGCTGACGGCCGGCTGATCCCCGCTCCCGCGGGGAGGACGGACCAGACATGACCCTGGTTTTCGACGCCGCCAGCTGACCCCCGCTCCCGCGGGGAAGACTGCGCGGCCTGGGCGGTCACCTGGCCGTCGTGCGGCTGACCCCCGCCTGCGCGGGGAAGGCTCTCCGGCGGGCACCGGGGGGCGTGAGGTGGGGTGTGGTGGTCAGCGGTACCAGGAGCGGATGGCGGTTGCGGTGTCGCGTACGTCGGCCTGGCCGTCTCGGATGCGTGCCGCGAGTTCGACGGCCTGTTTCGGCTCCGCTGTGACGATCACGCCCGTGGCGCTGAGGTAGGAGGCCGCGACGACCGCGGCGAAGTGCTCGTTGGCGAACTCCAGGGCCGGTACCCGGACCAGCTGGTGCATGAGTGCGGCCGCGCGCTGGTGCGGTGCCCCGTAGACGGGTACGTCCATGACCTCGTCGACGTGCCGGGCCACCGCGGCGGCCAGTGTTCCGTAGTCGGTGACGTCCGGATCGGCCGGCAGGAACTGGTGGGCGATGTCGAGCAGCCATGAACGGTCGACGCGCAGGATCACGCCGCGTCCGCCGTTCCGGCCCGCGCAACGGACGGGTAGGGGCCGAACTCGGCCTCGAACGCCGGACCCCATGTCTGGGAGAAGTGCGCCGCCGCGGTCAGGAACCGCTCCCGCCGCTCGTCCGCCTCCTCGACCAGCACCTTGCGGGCGTAGTCCGTCAGGCTCATCCCAGCGGCCTCCGCGCGCTGCTCGAGAACCTCGTGAACCGTGTCATCCAGGCGCACATTCAACTGCTTCATACAGGAAATGTAGCGGACCGTAGCAACCCCTACAAGGCGCTTGGGCGCAACCCAGCTCGCGCGGGGAGAACGCGAAGCAGATCAACGGGCAGCTCTACAAGAGCGGCTGACCCCCGCTCCCGCGGGGAGGACAGAATTGCCGCGGCCTGGTTGTCGCGCATCGTCGGCTGACCCCCGCTCGCGCGGGGAGGACGCTCTCGCTGAGCGCGTCCCAGTCGTTGTCGCCGGCTGACCCCCGCTCGCGCGGTGAGGACGAATCGTCGACCAGCCGATCACGACGTCCGGCCTGCTGACCCCCGCTCGCGCGGGGAGGACGCAGACATGGGCGTCGTCATCGCGCAGCTCGGCGGCTGACCCCCACTCCCTCGGGGAGGACGGCGCCGCGGCCCAGGCCGTACAGGGCTCCGCCGGCTGACCCCCGCTCCCGCGGGGAGGACCGGGCCAGCCTAGCGACCGCGCCTGCATCGCCGGCTGACCCCCGCCTACGCGGGGAGGCTAAAAGGCGTTGGGTGCAGTTCCTTGAAGGGAAGGGTTGAGTAGGTCGCGGGGCGTGGGTCGGGTGTGGTCACCAGCTCTTGATCATCGTGCTGCGCTCTCACGCTGCTCAAGCCATTCGAGGTACCAGGTGCGGAAGGTATGGGGGTTGCCTTTCGCGTCGCGGTACGTCTCGAAGGGCGGGTTGGTCGCACAGTCCCGGTCGCGTAGTTCCCCGCGGTGCGGGCCGACGATGATGAGCCAGCCGGTCATCCCGCAGCCGTTGTCGCTGATGAGGATCGCCCCCCGGCCGCGTTCCAGGTACCAGGCCTCGTCACCGGCGTCGCCGAAGACGTTGCGGTAGTCGTCCAGGTAGTCGTCGTCTTCATCGCGGGTAGTGGGCTCGTACCCAGCGGCGCGCAGGGTCGCTATCTGCTGGTTGGCCCAGCCTTCCGTTTCGACGAACGGACCGCTGGGGTCCAGCAGCCAGTGGTACCCCCCGTCCCAGAGCCATCCCCATGTCCCGTCGATCCGGCACAACGACGTGAGGTGGAGTGCCGGGCCGGGGCCGCCGGCCCCGACCTCTGCCAGAAACGTGCGGTACTCGTCAGGGAGCGTGACGCCGAGCTGTGCTTCGACCTCCGCGATCTCGGCGGGTGTCAGGACAGGCTCGAACGTCGGGTATCCAGACGGCTCACAGCCACGGGCCCGCCGTTCGGCCTTCTCCACAGCGATGACGCGTTCCCGGACTCCGGACCAGTCCACGTGCGTGTTCACAGCTCTCCCATCGACGGCGAGCACGGACATTAGCGCCTGCCGCCGACATCCGACCTCCATCCGGGCTGTGCTCGGGGCTGCTCGTTTCTATCGTGGTGGTGGGGGAGGGGTGACAGATCGGCTCGTTGTTCGAGGAGTTGGAAGCCCGCGTCGAGGGCACGGCCGTCGGCTGACCCTGCTCCCGCATGGACGACGAGCGCGTGAAGCGCTTCCGGTGCTGGTGCACCGGCTGACCCCCGCTCCCGCGTGGAGGACGACTGCGCGGCCAGCTTCGCAGAGACCAGCCTTGGCTGACCCCCGCCTTCGCGGGGAGGACACGGGCGCCGCCCGTCGCCACCACCTGCGCCCGTACGGCTGACCCCCGCTCGCGCGGAGAGGACCGCTCGACCATCGCGTCATAGCCCTCACGTGCCGGCTGACCCTCGCTCCCGCGGGGAGGACGTCGCGACCATCGCGTTCATCACCGAGTTCACCGGCTGACCCCCGCTCGCGCGGGGAGGACTTCTTCGTGAGGTCGACCTTCTCGCCCTCCGGCGGCTGAACCCCGCTCGCGCGGGGAGGACCGGGAACCCAGCGGGTTCCCCCGGGGGAACCCCGGCTGACCCCCGCTCCCGCGGGGAGGACCTGGAAGGGCAGAGCCTGCCCGGCCCAGATCACGGCTGACCCCCGCCTTCGCAGAGAGGACATCTACCTCGCGCTCGTGCTGCATGCGATGGGCGGCTGACCCTCGCCGTCGCGGGGAGGACCAGTAGAACTCCATGCGGGTGCGGTAACTCGGCGGCTGACCCCCGCCGTCGCGGGGAGGACGACGTTCCTGCCTCCGCTCCGTCCCTGCCGTCCGGCTGACCCCGCTCCCGCGGGGAGGACGCGGTGGACCAGTGCCCGGCGTCGTTCTGGACCGGCTGACCCCCGCCTTCGCGGGGAGGACTGCCGGGTTGGTTGGGTCATGCCCGGCCGAGATGAAAGACGGTGATGGTGACCGTCTGGTCCTGGACCTCGTACTGGATGCGGTAGAAGCCGACCTGGATCCGGTAGATCCCGCTGGCGCCGACGGTGAAAGCACCCGCGGGACGGGGATTGTCAGCGAGCAGGTCGACGGCATGGAAGACCTGCTGGATCCCGGACCGGTCACCGGCGGCGTACTTCTCCGCCACGGCCAGGGCCTCGGGCTCCCAGACGATGCTGTAGGTCACGAAGCCTCTCCGAGAACCTGACGGCGGGCCTCATCGTGCGGAACACCCGGTCCGGACTCACCCCGCGCCTTACGGGCAAGGTACTCCGCGGTCGCCCGGTGGTACTCCAGCTCCTCCAGCTCGGCCGGGCTGATCAGGACGGCCATGGTCTGGCCCCGGTCCGAGAGGGCGATGTGCTTCTGCTCGGCGCTGACCTGCCGCGCAAGAGCCCCCAGCTTGTTCCTGGCCTCAGTGATCGGATAAGTATCCATACTCTCGAAGTTACCAGTAGTGCGCACTTCCGCGCAGAACATCGCAGTCACCCGCGACGTGCATGCGAGCTCGGGGTAATCCCCCTCACCCGAGCCGACCAAGCCCCGCTCGCGCGGGGAAGACCCGCTGCTACGGTCCGGCGCCATGAGCCACCACGGCTGACCCCCGCTCCCGCGGGGAGGACCACCGTGGGGGGCGTTCCTGCCTCGGAGCGTCGGCTGACCCCCGCTCCCGCGGGGAAGACGCCGCCCAGCCCAGGAGCGTGGCCGTGGGGTTCGGCTGACCCCCGCCTTCGCGGGGGAGGACGCCGGCACGTTCGTCGCGGACCTGCCCGTCGCCGGCTGACCCCCGCCTTCGCGGGGAGGACCCCTCCACCTCCCGCAGCGCGGCTGCCACGGTCGGCTGACCCCCGCTCCCGCGGGGAGGACCACTGGATTGCCTGCTGGGTCGAGCGTGGGTTCGGCTGACCCCTGCTCCCGCAGGGAGGACACGGCCACGGAGCCCTCGCCTCGCGCGGGGAGGACCCCCAGCCCCAGCGGCCCCCCGGCGGATCCGACGGCTGACCCCCGCTCGCGCGGGGAGGACACGGCGGCCGGCGCCGGGTCGGTCAGCGAGATCGGCTGACCCCGCTCGCGCGGGGAGGACGCCTGGAGATGACCATGGGCCTCTGGTCCAAGCGGCTGACCCCCGCTCGCGCGGGGAGGACACTCGGGGTTGCCCCGGCGTGTTCGGGGCGTGCGGCTGACCCCCGCTCGCGCGGGGAGGACCCCCTGCGTCAGCCCGACGTACAACTCGCCAGCGGCTGACCCCCGCTCGCGCGGGGAGGACGCCGCCCGGCTCCACGAGGACCTCGCCGAACTCGGCTGACCCCCGCTCGCGCGGGGAGGACGCGCCCTTGGGCACGTACACCTCGACCGGCTGACCCCCGCTCGCGCGGGGAGGACGAGTGGCAGGTGTCCAAGCCCGCCCCCGGGTTCGGCTGACCCCCGCTCGCGCGGGGAGGACCCTTTCCGACCTGCAGCGTTGGGGCGGGTTTGCAATTCCTTGACCGGCGAGAGCACCTGCTGTCTGCGGCCGCCCGGCCAGTTGCTCGGTGGCAGGTGTTGCGGCTCCCAGCCTACGGGCCGGGGCTGTCTCCCGTCCGGCGCGGTCGGGGATTTGGGCTGGCCGGGCGGCTGCACTGATGGATTGTCAGTGGCAGCTGATAGCCCTGTGCCCATGACTGAGGATGAAGGGTTCGTTACCAAGGGTGGCCGTCCGGTCTTGGATGCCAGGCTCTGGGGCAAAAGCCGGGGGCTGACGCGTGCGTATCCGGTGGTGTGCCACCTGCTGGACACCGCGGCCGTCGCCGGGGTGCTCTGGGATGACCTGGTCGGGCCTGTGATGCGGCGGCGGATCGCCCAGGAGATGGGGCTGACGGAGGAGGCCTGCCGTAGCGTGGTCAGCTTCTGGGCCGGCCTGCACGACATCGGCAAGATCACGGCGTCCTTCCAGGCCCGGGTGCCGGAGGCGTTCGCCGGCGTGGCGGAGGATCCGGCGTACGCGGGGTCGGCGCAGGGGCTGCGGCACGAGATCGCCACCCACTGGGCGCTGCCGGCGCTACTGGCCGCGTGGGGGTATCCGCAGGACGAGGTGGTGCGGTACTCGCTCAGTCATCAGGTGGCGCAGTTGCTCGGCGGACACCACGGGCGTTTCGGCGAGGCGCTTCAGCAGAAGGAGCTGGCCAACCCGGTCGGCTACCAGCCAGGCCTCGGCGCGGGTGGCTGGCAGGAGCAGCGGGCGGCTCATGCCGAGGCGGTTCGCCGGTTGACGGGGGCGGTGGACGTTCCGGGGGATGTGTTGCCGGCCTGGGCGGCAGTGGTGGTGGCGGGGTTGGTGGTGGTGGCCGACTGGCTGGCGAGTCAGGAGCACGCAATCGAGGCCCGGTTGCCGGTGCCGGGCTGGTCGGGGACCGAGGGGGAGCTGGCGGCACACTGGGACGGAGCTGTTGCGGCGGCGCCCGCGTTGGTGCGGGGTGCGGGGCTCGGCAGGGCGTCGTTCCCGGTGAAGTCGTTCGAGGAGCAGTTCCCGTTCCCGTCGAATCCGTTGCAGGCGGATCTGGCGGCGCGGCTGCCGGGGTTGGTCGATGGTCCTGGGTTGTTGCTGGTGACGGCGCCGACGGGGGACGGGAAGACGGAGGCGGCGCTGCATGCGGCGTCGGTGGTGGCGAGGGCGTCGGGCGCGGGTGGGGTGTACTTCGCGTTGCCGACGATGGCGACGGCGGATGCGATGTTCGGGCGGGTCAGGCGGTTCGCGGAGGCGAATGTCAGCGGTGAGCGTGCGCTGACGCTGCTGCACAGCATGGCGTGGCTGAGTCCGGCGTACGAGGAGGTGGCCGGCGGGGATTCTCGGGTGCTGTCGGACGGCGCGACGAGTACTGAGGCGGGCCGGTGGTTGCGGACGGGTCGGCGCGGGCTGCTGGCGCCGTTGAGCGCGGGGACGATCGACCAGGCGCTGACCGGAGTGCTGCCGGTGCGCTACAACGTGCTGCGCCTGTTGGGGTTGTCGGGCAAGGTCCTGGTGGTGGATGAGGCGCACGCCTACGGGCCGTGGATGCACAGTCTGCTGGTGCGGTTGCTGGAGTGGCTGGGGGCGTTGCAGGCGCCGGTGGTGCTGTTGTCGGCGACGTTGAGCGGGGTGGTGGCGAGCTCGCTGGTGGAGGCGTACCGGCGGGGTGCGGGGTTCCGTGACCGGGCGGCGGTGGAGCCGTGCTACCCCGGGTGGTTGTGGGTTGACGCGGCGAGCGGGCGGGTGTCTGAGCCGCGGAAGGTGGGGACGGCCAGGCCTCGGACCTTGGAGGTGCGGACGCAGCGGGTGCGCTGGGATGTGCGGGACGATCCGGCGTCCGAGCCGGTCGCCGGTGGGCGCCGGGAGGCACTGCGCCAGCTGGTGGCCCCGGCGGTGGAGCAGGGCGGCTGCGTGCTGGTCTGCTGCACGACGGTGGACGAGGCCCAGAGGACGTTCCTGGATCTGCAGGTGGCGCTGCCGCAGCTGGCCGCGGCCGAGGGCGGGCTGCGGTTGTTGCACTCGCGGTTTCCGGCCTGGCAACGGCAGGAGATCTCGGAGGCCTGTGAGGTCCGGTACGGGAAGCCGGCGGCCGGGGCCGCGGCGGCGGTGCGGCCGGGATCGGTGCTGGTGGCGACGCAGATCGTGGAGCAGTCGCTGGATCTCGACTTCGATCTGGTCGTGAGTGATCTGGCGCCGTTGGCGCAGTTGTTGCAGCGCGCAGGGCGGGGCAAGCGGCACGAGCGTGCGGGCGGGCGGCCGGTGTGGGCCGGGGCCGATGACGAGGTGCGGCTGGTCGTGCTGGAGCCGCTGGGTTCCGAAGGCGGGGTGGAGGCTTCGGGGTCGTGGGGTTCGGTGTACGACGCCTCGTTGCTGGCCCGGACCAGCGGGCTGCTAGAGCGTCGGGCGGGTGCGGGGATCGCGGTTCCGGGGGATGTGCAGAGCCTGGTGGACGAGGTGTACGCGGCCGACTTCGGGGAGCGGCTGGAGTCGGCGGCGGAGCGGGACCGGCTGGCGGGGCTGGACGCGTACCGGATCGCGGGTGAGGCCGCGGAGAAGCAGCTTGCGGAGCTGGTGGCGGTGCCGGCGCCGCGTGACGCCCGGGATCTGTCGGACCTGAGCAGTGCCGGTCAGGGTGTGACGGAGGAGTTGCTGACGACCCGGCTCGGCGCGGACAGCGGCCGGGCGGTGTGTGTGTTCGTGCAGGCCGACGGGCGGCAGTGCCTGGATGTGGCCGGGGCTGTGCCGCTGCCGAAGGGCAAGGTGTTGTCGCGGGAGCAGGTGGCGCTGGTGGTGCGGCACACGGTGCCGCTGCCGGGGAGCTGGCTGGCCGGCCGAGATGAGGAGCACGAGGTGCCGAAGTCCTGGCAGTCCCGGCCGGTCCTCGAGGACTTGGTGCTGCTGCCGGTCTCCCGCGGTGCGGATGGCCGGTGGACGTGCAGGCTCGGGGGGCGGGAGATCGAGATCTCCAGCATCGGCATTTCCGCCAACTAGCCTTATAAGCGCCTCACTTGTGTGTAGCGTGATGTGCATCGGTCCTGGCAGAGCGTGAGTGCTCTGCCAGGACCACGCTGCCCCGCTCGCGCGGGGAGAGACGGACCATGGCGGCCAGTTCTAAGCGCCTCATGGTTCACCCCCGCTCGCGCGGGGATCCGCCGCAGCCTACCCAGGCCCGGCCTTTCACACCCAGCCCTTGACCGGAGGCAGGATGCTGCCCGAAACCGCCCGGCCCGATCCGTTCAACCTGTTCGACACGCCATGGATCCCGGTCGCGTGGGCCCCTGCTGCCCGGCGCGCCGCCGGCGCGACGTCCCCGCAGCCGCCGCAAAGCCCCGGCGATGACGGGTTCCCGGAGGCGGTAGGTCTGCGGGACCTCCTGCTGCGCAGCCACGAGATCGAGCGGATCACCGTGTCGATCCCGCCTGCCCTGTCCGCCCTGTACCGGCTGCTGTACGCGCTGACCGCCCGGGTCACCAGCCTGGACGAGGCCGAGCCCGAAGGTTCGTCGCAGCCCTGGGCGCGCCGCCGGCGCGCCATCGTGAAGCGGGGACGTCTCGATCCTGCCGGAATCGAGGCGTACGTGGCGCAGGTCCACGGCAGGTTCGGGCTCTTCGATCCGGTGCGGCCGTTCCTGCAGGATCCCCGGCTGGCCGCCGAGTGCGACCCAGCGAGCAGCGCCGGGGTGAACAAGCTGGTCGTGAACCGGCCATCGGGCAACAACCATGCCTGGTTCCGGCATGTCTCCGCGCGGCAGCCGGACCTGCCGACGGCGGCGGAGGCCGTGCTGCATCTGCTGGTCTGGCACTACTACGGGCCGTCCGGCCGGTGTTCGAGCCGGACCTCCGGGGCGGTGACGGCCGCGAACGCGCTGGCCGGCCCGCTGCGCAGCACGCTGTCGTACCACCCGGAGGGTGACACGCTGTTCGAGACGCTGCTGGCCGGCCTGCCGGAGCCGGAGGACGCGGTACGCCGCGGTGAGGATCTGTGTCCGTGGGAGTGGCCGGAGCTCCCGGACCCGGCGGGGGTGCCGCCGGCGGTGAGCGGGCCGTGCTCGCGGCTGACGGCCCGTTCGCAGCACGCGCTGCTGCTGGTGCCGGATGCGTCGGGGGAGCGGGTTGCGGATGCGTTCATCACGTGGGCGTGGCGTCCGAAGATCTCCCGCGGCGGGGATCCGTACCTGATCTGGCAGGTCAGCAAGGAGGGCAATCCGTATCCGCGGCAGGCGGATTCGCAGCGGGCGCTGTGGCGGGACCTGGACGCACTGCTGCTGAAGAGGCCGCCGGGTACGGCGCAGGCGGTGCGGCCGCAGGCGTTCGGTACGGCGCCAGAGGTGTCGGAGTTCCTGCGGGTGCGGGCGTTGGGGTTCGAGCAGGACGGCCAGGCCAAGGACGTGCAGTTCGTCGATGCCTCGACGCCCCCGGTGCTCGGGCTGGTGGAGGAGTCCGACCTCGCCGCTGCGCTGGAGGTCGGGAGGCTGCGGGTGCTGGGGGAGCGGTACGGGGCACGGTTGGACCGGGCGGTGAAGAAGGCCTGGGCCGAGTTCACGGACGCGCCGAAGATCCGGGACTGCACGTGGGCCGTCGACGCGGGCGCCCGCTACTGGCCGGCCGCCGGTGACGAGTTCTGGCGCCGATTGGAGAGCCGCAGCTTCGACGATGCGGCGACGTCTTTCCGGCGGATCGCGGAGCGGGTCTTCGACGACGTCACGGCGAATGCGCTCGGCACGATGCGGGGGGCGAAAGCCTGCTCGAATGCGCGGATCGAACTGTACGGGGGGCCTGTGAAAGCCAAGGCCCCGGTCAAGGCCGGCGCTGCCAGCCGTGGTGGCACAACGGAGGGCAAGTGAGCGATGTCAGCGCGGTGGTTCTGCCCGTCCCTCGGGAAGAACCACCTGGAGGACAGACTCGGGTGCCGGCGGGCGAGCCGGTACGCGGGGGGTCCCAGGACGGCAGTACGGCGGCGGAGTTTCACAAGGCCAGGGTGTTCACCCGCTGGGTCGACCGGTTGAGCTTCGAGGACCCGGGCGCGCGCTCCGCACTGCGCCGGGGCCGCGGCAAGGAACTGGACGCCGTTCCGTTCATGCACCGGTTCGTGGCCGGCTGGCTGACGGAGGAGCAGCTGCGTGATCCGGACGTCGAGCGGGCGTACTACACCGTGGCGTCGCTGATCGCCTCGCAGCGCCGAGAGCAGTATGCGGCGGCCGCAGAGAGCGCTGGCGGTGAGGTCACGCCGATGGCCGGCGGGCGGTACGGCCGCAGTCTCGGTGCGGCCTTCGCCGACGCTGTCGCCAAGGGTGACAAGGGAGTGCGGGAGTCGTCGGCGGAGACGCGGCTGAACCTGCTGTCGCGGCAGAGCGTGGACGGTTTGCACCGGCACCTGCCGGGCGCGGTGCGGCAGCTGCGCGAGCGGCAGGTGCCGGTGGACTGGGCGCGGCTGCTGGTGGACCTGAGCAGCTGGCGCAGGCACTCGGGGGCGGTGAAACGGCGGTGGCTGCAGGACTACTACCGGGCGCGGAAGGCCGCCGAGCTCGCGGCCGCCCTGGAAGCCGACCAGGCGGCACCGACCGAACCGCAGGCCGCCCGCGAAGACCAGGCCGACGCGCCGCCGGCGGACGGCTGAGCCGGCACCCCAGCGGCCGAATGCCGCACGTTCGCATCCATCCACATTCACGAGGAGACGAGCCGACCATGGCATCCACCAACAGCACCACCGCGCGTTTCATCGACATCCACGTCGTGCAGAGCGTGCCGTTCGCGAACCTGAACCGCGACGACAACAACTCCGTCAAGACCGTCCGCTACGGCGACACCGACCGCACCCGGGTCAGCAGCCAGTCCTGGAAGCGGGCGGTACGCACGTACTTCCAGCAGACCGCCGGCGAGCAGGCGCTGCGGACCAGGCGGATCGGCGCCCGCGTCGCGCGGCTGCTGGAGCAGCGCGGCTGGGAGCCTGCGCTGGCGCAGCGGGCGGGACAGCATGTGGCGGCCGGAAGCAGCATCAAGTTCGAAGTGGGTAAGGACTCCGCAGCCGTGTCCACCAACGCCATGGTGTACGTACCGGAGACCGCGGTGGCCGAGCTCGCCGATCTGGCCCAGGAGCACCGGGCCGCGCTGGAGGCGGCGAAGGACATCAAGAAGGCCGCCGACAAGAGCGTCCTGCCGCAGGACCGGATCGACAAGGTCCTGCGCTCGCGCAACGGGGTGATCAACCTGTTCGGCCGGATGCTCGCCGAGGTCGACGACGCCGGCGTGGACGGGGCGGTGCAGGTCGCGCACGCGCTGACCACACACGGCACCGACGTCGAGCTCGACTACTTCTCGGCCGTCGACGACGTCACGTCCGCCTGGGGCGACACGGCGGGCAGCGCGCACATGGGGCACGCCGAATTCAGCGCCGGCGTGTTCTACCGGTACGCGACCGTCGACCTGGCCGACCTGCTGCGCAACCTCGGCGGCGACAGCGCCTCGGCGCGGGAGCTGGCGGCCGGCTTCGTGGAGGCGTTCGTCCTGTCCCTGCCGCAGGCGAAGAAGACCGCGACGGCCCCGCACACCATCCCCGACCTGGTGCACGTCTCGGTCCGCTCGGACCGGCCCCTGTCCTACGCCGCCGCATTCGAGAAGCCGGTGCGCTCCGACCGCGAGGACGGCGGCTACGCGGCGCCGTCCCGGGCGGAGCTGGCCCGGTACGCGAGCGCCGCCGGCAAGCTGCTCGGCGGACGCGGAGTCGTACGCGCCGGCTGGGCCGGCCTGGAGGAGAAGGACCTGGACGGCCTCGGCACGCGCAGCGACTCCTTCACTGACCTCATCGACGCCGCACTGGACGCCGCGCTCGGCAAGGCGACCGCGTGAGCACCACACCCGCGGACGGCCCCGGGCTGCTGCTGCACCTGGCCGGGCCCCTGCAGTCCTGGGGCGAGCGCAGCCAGTTCAACGAGCGCGACACCGCACCGTTCCCGACCCGCTCCGGGATCATCGGCCTGCTCGCCTCCGCCCTCGGCCGGCGCCGCGGCGAGAGCATCGACGACCTCGCCGAACTGTCCCTCACGATTCGCGCGGACCGCCCCGGCGTCCTGCTGCGCGACCTGCACACCGTCGGCGGCGGACTCAGCGGCCGCGACACCGTCACCACCGCGGAGGGCAAGAAGCGACCCGGCGCAGCCGCGACGCTGCTGTCCCACCGCTACTACCTGGCGGACGCGGCGTTCACCGCCGCCCTCACCGGCGACCCGGACCTCCTGGCGACCTGCGCACAGGCTCTGCGGGAGCCGGTGTGGCCACCCTTCCTCGGGCGCAGGTCGTGCCCGCCGGAAGGCCCCCTGGCGCTCGGCCTCCTCGAGCGGCCGATGCACCACCTCGTGCACCTGCCGCTCGCCACCCGCCGCCGCACCGGACCGGACACGGTGCAGATCGTCTTCCACGGCGACCGGCCGCTCGACCACCTGGACCCGCCGACGCCGGGCACTCCCACCGCCTCCGACGGCAGCACACCCGCAGGCCAGATCAACGACGACCCGCTCACCTTCCACCCCCGCCACCGCGCCTACCGCACCCGGCCCCGCTACCAGCGCACCCTCACACTCCCCGCCGACCGCTGCGCCGGGTTCGGCACCGCGTATCTCGAGGCCCTCGGCACCTACCTCGACCAGCACGCCCTCCACGCCGAAAGGAGCCTGGTGTGAACCTCTGGCTCACCCGGATCCTGCCCGACCCCCGCAACCGCGAGGCCCGCAAGGACGCCGGCAGCGCCGTCGAGACGCACCACAGGCTGATGGCCCTGTTCCCCGACGACGTCCCCAGCACCGAAGCCCGCCGTGAACTCGGCGTCCTGTACCGCGTCGAACCCGCACCCGCAGGCCACCAGATCCTCCTCCAGAGCGCCCACCAACCGGACCTCACCCGCCTGCCACCCGGCTACGGCCGCGCACAGACCAAGGACCTCACCCCCCTGCTGACCGCACTGCGCACCGACCTGACCATTCGCTACCGGATCGCCGCCAATCCGATCCGCAAGCCCGGCCGCACCACCCGCGAGCTCTACAACCTCCGCTCAGTCGTCGCCCTGACCGGACCGGCCGCGCAGGAATGGTGGCTGCGCCAGGCCGAGGCCTCGGGCCTGAAGGTGATCACCGTCCACGCCGACCCACTGGACGCCGCCACCGGCTCCCGCCGCCAGGACGGCCACCGCGTCAAGCATGCCCGCACCCAGTTCGACGGCACGGCGATCGTCACCGACCCCGACCGGCTGCGCGCCCGGCTCGCCGAGGGCATCGGCAAGGGCAAGGCCTACGGCTGTGGGCTGCTCAGCATCGCACCTGCCCGGGACGGCGGGTGAACGCCGTGCCCGACCGGCGTTCACCCGCCCGCCGGCGGCTGGCAGCTCCGACCGTGGCCATGCTGCCAAGGATCGCCGACTCGCTGTCCTTCCTGTACCTCGACGTGGTGCGAATCGTCCAGGACGACACCGGGGTCTGCGCGGAGGTGACCAGCCCTCAACGGGGCACCGAAACGGTCTACCTGCCCACCGCGGCGATCAGCTGCGTCCTGCTCGGCCCCGGCACCTCCATCACCGCCCGAGCGCTGGCCACCTTCGCCCGCCACGGCACCACGGTCGTGGTCGCCGGCTCGGGCGGCGTCCGCTGCTACGCCGCGGCCCTCCCCGAATCCCTCAGCACCACCTGGCTCGAACACCAGGTACGCGCCTGGGCCGACGACGAGCGGCGGGCCTCCGTGGCCACCGCCATGTACGAGCAACGCTTCGGGCCCGGCACCGTCCCGCCGGGCACCGGCCTCGATGCGCTGCGAGGCATGGAGGGGCAGCGGGTCAAAGCGCACTACCGCCTTCTCGCCCAGCAGTACCGGATCGGCCGCTTCCGGCGCGCCTACGACCCGGCGTCCTGGGACACCCAGGACCCCGTCAACCTCGCTCTCTCCGCGGCCAACACCTGCCTCTACGGCATCGTGCACGCCGCTGTCCTGGCACTCGGCTGCTCGCCCGCCCTCGGCTTCGTACACAGCGGCAATCAGCAGGCATTCCTGTACGACATCGCCGACCTCTACAAGGCCGAACTCACCATCCCGCTCGCCTTCTCACTGCACAGCTCCACCACCCCGGAGCAGGATGCACGGCGAGGCTTCCGGGACGGCTTGCGGCTCTTCCGCCTGCTTCCCCGCATCGTCGCCGACATCCAGCGACTACTCGCGCCAGGAGCCGACACCGAAACCCTGGAGCTGGCAGAGCGGCTGGTCGATCTGTGGGATCCGGTCTCCGGCGTCGTTCCCGGCGGGGTGAACCACTCCCGCCAGAGCGGAGACTGACATGGCCTCGATGATCACGATGTCGGTCAGCGCCGTCCCCGCCCACCTGCGGGGTGCGCTGACCCGTTGGCTTCTCGAGGTCACGCCACAGCTGTACGTCGGAACGGTCTCTGCCAAGGTCCGGGACGAACTCTGGGCAAGCGTGATCGGCTGCATCGGTGACGGAGTTGCAGTTCTTGTCCAACCGGCAGCCAACGAGCAAGGCTTCGAACTCCGCACGGCCGGCGCCCAGCGAAGGCACCCGATCGACCTCGACGGCCTGACCCTGGTCGCCTTCGCGCCGACGGGCGAGTCAGGTCAAGGAACGGCAAAGTAGCTAGAACGCCCCAGGTCAAAAAGGGTCCTCCCCGCGGGAGCGGGGGTCAGCCGTGGATGGTGCGCGCGGCGGCGATGCTGCGGCGGTCCTCCCCGCGGGAGCGGGGGTCAGCCGATGAACGCGCCGGCGCCGGCGGCGGCGGTGGCGTCCTCCCCGCGGGAGCGGGGGTCAGACGCACTTGTCGGACATGAAGGGCCTCTGAGGCGAGTCCTCCCCGCGGGAGCGGGGGTCAGCCGGCCGTCGACGGTCTGCGCGAGCGGGCGATTTGGTCCTCCCCGCGGGAGCGGGGGTCAGCCGTCGACAGGGCGCACAGCCTAGAGCCGAGGTGAGTCCTCCCCGCGGGAGCGGGGGTCAGCCGTCGCCGCAGTACCCGGTCGTGTCGACCCGGTTGTCCTCCCCGCGGGAGCGGGGGTCAGCCGCCGAGATGCTCGGCCTCCGCGCCCGTGAGCTGGTCCTCCCCGCGGGAGCGGGGGTCAGCCGTCGAAGACCGCAGTCGGGCTGGCGGTCTGCGAGTCCTCCCTGCGGGAGCGGGGGTCAGCCGTGGGCGGCACGGATCGCCCGCGGCACCGACACGTCCTCCCCGCGGGAGCGGGGGTCAGCCGGCCGTGGCCGAGTGGGCCGACACCGTCAACCTGTCCTCCCCGCGGGAGCGGGGGTCAGCCGCTCCCGGCTGACGCCCGCCAGACCATCGAATCGTCCTCCCCGCGGGAGCGGGGGGCAGCCGCCCTCGGCGCGCTCCCGAACGCGAATGCGGCGGTCCTCCCCGCGGGAGCGGGGGTCAGCCGCCGACCCACGACCGGCTCAGCCGCGCGGAGATGTCCTCCCCGCGGGAGCGGGGGTCAGCCGCAGGCCGCGGGCTCGGTTGTTGTCGTGATCCCGTCCTCCCCACGGGAGCGGGGGTCAGCCGGACCGACCCGATACCGTCCGCGTGGAGATTGGGTCCTCCCCGCGGGAGCGGGGGTCAGCCGTTCGTCGGCCTGACCGAGCTCGCCCGCCGGATGTCCTCCCCGCGGGAGCGGGGGTCAGCCGTTCGTCGGCCTGACCGAGCTCGCCCGCCGGATGTCCTCCCCGCGGGAGCGGGGGTCAGCCAGCGACCAGAAGTGCCTCGACGTCGGGCCAGTCGTCCTCCCTGCGGGAGCGGGGGTCAGCCGTTCTGCGGTGTGCCGCACTTCGGGGCTCTTGTGTCCCCCCGCGGGAGCGGGGGTCAGCCGGTCGACTGGGACGACGACGGTGCCCGCTGCTAGTTCTCCCCGCAGGAGCGGGGGTCAGTCGGCGAACTCGCGGCCGACGGCGAGTTGGGCGAGGTCCTCCCCGCGGGAGCGGGGGTCAGCCGCGATGATCGACGCGTTGATGAACCCGGACCGGGTCCTCCCCCGGGAGCGGGGGTCAGCCGGTGGAGGCGGAAATCCGGCTCCCACCAGTGCCGTCCTCCCCGCGGGAGCGGGGGTCAGCCGCTGCATCGCACGGCTTGGCATCCTCAGAGGTTGTCCTACCCGCGCAGGCGGGGGCAGGACAACCATACCGACCGCACTCACCGCATAGCCTGAAACTGGATCACCCGACTGGCCCGTCCGACCCACCAACAACGTAGGACCACTCCAGCGGACGCGACCCGCTGGAGCCGGACCCGGTCACCTCGGAGGCCGTCCGCTGGATGGGTCGGCTGCTGCTAGAGAAGCAGAGTCAGTGGATGCTCGTGGCGGCCCTGGAAGCGGCCGGCTTCGAAACGCCCGCCACGGACGTGTGGAAGCACCAGGGGAGACGCATTCGAGCGGCGAAGCCCTCCCAGCGCGGTGAGGTTACCCACAGCCGCTGAGTGGCCTCAGTGCCGGGCCCCCGCCTGGGCGAGGGTGCGACCCGAGAGCGGTCCGGCCCTTGGTTGCCAGGATCGCGGGCATTTTTTCGCCGCCCCCGCGACAGGCGCCGACCTTCTTACGGAAGTCGGACGGCCGCCGCGGCGGTGCCCCGCGGAGGGGTCCGCGCTGGCAGGGTGGCCGGGTGCCCGGAACCACCCCCCGCCCCCGCTCCCGCTCCCGCCTCCACCCGCTCCTCGCGGCCTGCGCCGCCGTGCTCGCGCTGCTCGCCCTGGTCGCCGCGCTGGCCGCCACCGTCACCACCGGCGGCACCCTCGGCCGGCCCGGCCCGCTGTACGCCTGGTACCCGCTGGACGCGGTGCTGTTCGCGCTGGCCGTGCTGCTGCTGCGCCGGGTGTCGGCCCGGCCGGCGGCGGGCCTGGTGCTGGCCGGGGCCGTCGCCGTCGCGGCCACCGGGCTGCTCGCCCCGCCCCGCACCAGCGACGACGCCTACCGCTACCGCTGGGACGGCCGGGTGCAGGCGGCCGGCCTGTCCCCGTACCGCTACGCGCCCGACGATCCGGCGCTCGAGGGCCTGCGGGCGGGCTCCCCGGACCTGTTCCCGCCGGTCGGTCCGTGCACCGGCTGGGACGAGCGGCGTACCGCCGCCGGCGAGTGCACCCACCTCAACCGTCCGGCCGTCCACACCATCTATCCGCCGGTCGCCGAGGCGTGGTTCCTCGCGCTGGAGGGCGCGGGCGGTGGCATCCGGACCGCCCAGCTCGGCGGGGCGCTGCTCGCCGTCGCCACCACCGGCCTGCTGCTGACCCGGCGCCGGCCGGTGCGGGCCGCGCTGTGGGGCTGGTTCCCCGGGGTCGCGCTGTGGGCCGTCAATGACGCGCACGTGGACACCCTGGGCGCGCTGCTACTGGTGGCCGCTCTGCTGGTGGCGGCCCGGGGGCGGCAGGTGGGGGGCGGGGTGCTGTTCGGCGCCGCCGTCGCGGTCAAGTTGGTCCCGGCGGTCGCCCTGCCCGGCGCGTTGTCCGGGACGCTGGCCCGCCGACCGCGCCCGCGCGACCTGGTGCTGCCCGCGACGGCCCTGTTCACGGTAACCGCCGCCTACCTGCCGTACCTGCTGAGCTCCGGTGGCGGCGTGCTCGGCTACCTGCCCGGTTACCTGCGCGAGGAGGGCTACGACCGCAGCGAGGTGGACCGCTTCGGGCTGCTGAGGCTGGTCCTGCCGACGGCGTTCGCCCCGTACGCGGCGGCGCTGGTGCTGCTCGCCGTCGCGCTGTACGTGCTGCGCCGCGGCGACCAGCAGCGGCCGTGGGGCGGCGCGCTGCTGGTCACCGGAACCGCACTGCTGCTGGCCGCGCCCAACTACCCCTGGTACGCACTGCTGGTGGTGGCGCTGGTGGCCCTCGACGGGCGCTGGGAGTGGCTGGCCGTCCCGGCCGCGGGTGCCGCGCTGTACCTGGGCGGCGGCGACCTCCAGCAGCCCGCCTACGGCGCGGCGTTGCTCGCAGTGCTGGCGGGGGCCGTCGTCCGGCGCAGCAGGCGGGTGGACGGTCGGGGTGGTGCAACGCCTGTTCGCCGAACCGGGGTTGCCGTCTGACAGCTGATCAACGGAACGCAGGGACAGCCTGACCGCCGACTGACCGTCACCTCGCGGCGCCGGCCCCGACCGCCCGCCGGGCGGCCGGGGCCGTGGTGCGTTCCGGCCGCGGCGTCCGTCCGTCGAACGGTGGTGCACGAAGGACGAAAGGCGCGCCGCGTCGCCGTCCGGGATGGTCCGGGCGCGGCCGCGAGGGCCCGCAAGGGTCGTCCGTTCGGGGCGTCAATGTTGCTCTGGACATGCTGAGTTACGGTCCGTCAGGGCAGTTGGAGCAGTCTTGACGCCCCTGATGGTCTATGCCACTCTCTCCGCAGGTCTGGACCAATCTAAGCTGGCGTGAATCGCCGGAGCACCACCATTCGGCTGTGGCCACCATCCGTCGGCGGATCGGATCGGCGGACACGGCGGCCCAGGACAGCCCCGGACGGCGTGCGGCCCACGCCCGGGCACCCGCCGCCGTACCCCGCATCGCGACCCGGCCGCCGGGACGGTCACCGCTCACGCTCCCCGCAGCACCCACCACTCGAAGTGAGCAGCGATGCCTGAACAGAACGCGGCCCGCCCGTCCGTCCCGGCCGGCGCGGCCCAGCACGGGGTCTGGCTGACCGAGCGCCTCGGCCTGGCCGGCCGGAACTACCACATGCCGCTCGGCGTCGACTTCGAACGGATCGACCCGGCCGCCCTCGCGCTCGCCTGGGAGGACGTCCTCGACCGCCACCCCGTGCTGTGCTGCGCGCTGGCCGAACGGGACGGTGCCCTGCACCTGGTGTCCGCCGGGCCGCGCCCCTCGCTGCTGGTGGCCGATGCGCGGGCCGACAGCGCCGCCGAGTTCGCCAAGCGACTGGAGGAGGAGGCCTCCCGCCCGTTCCGGCTGGAGACCGGCCCGCCGGTGCGTGCCACCCTGTACCGCCGCCCCGGCGGCCGGGCCCACCTGCTGACCGTCGCCCACCACGCCGTCTTCGACGGGATGTCCAAGGACCTGCTGCTCGCGGACCTGGCCACCGCCTACAACGCCCGCCGCCTCGGCCGCACCCCCGCCCTGACCGTCGAGCAGCCCACACCGCAGGCGCCACCGCCCGCCGACCTGGTCGCGCAGGCCGCGCAGTGGTACGCCGGGCGGTGGACCGACCGCGCCGAGGTCGCGCTCCCCGGCGCCGGCCGCCCGGCCGCCACCCCCGGTGGCCCCGCCGAGAGCGTCGACCGGCTGCTCGGCCCGGTCGAGCACCGCGCCCTGCACACCGCCGCCCGGACGGCCGGGGTCAGCGTCTTCGAGCTGCTGCTGGCCGCCGCGCACGCCCTGCTGCAGCGCTACGGCAACGAGGACGCCTCGATCGCCGTCCCGCTGTCCACCCGCGGACCCGACCGGCAGCACGCCGTCGGCCTGTACGTCAACGAACTCCCGCTGCCCGTACCGGCCGTGGACCAGGACACCACCGGTCTGGCCGGCTTCGCCCGGGCAGTGCGGGCCCGGCTGCGGGAGATCTATCCCTTCCGCGCGGTGCCGTTCGGCACGGCCGTCCGCGGCCTGACCCCGCGGGTCGGCCTGACCCCCGTCACCCTGAGCTACCGGCGGCGCGGCGCCGACCCGCTGTTCGAGGACGCCGAGGCCGTGGTCGACTGGGCGGTGTCCAACCACAGCGCCCGCACCACCCTCAACCTCCAGGTGGTGGACGGTCCCGACCGGGCACAGATCTCGCTCCAGTACGACCCGGCCGTGGTGCCGCCGGACGCCGCCCGCCGGATCGCCGGGCACTACGCCACCCTGCTCGACGCGGCCGTCGGAGACCCGGACCGGCCGCTGGCCGAACTCCCGCTGCTGGGCGAGGCCGAACTGCACGCCGTCACCGAGGGCTGGAACGCGACCGCCACAGACACCCCCGCCACTCCCGGCCTCACCGTGCTCGACCTGATCGACCGCCGGGCCGCCCTCACCCCCGACGCGGTCGCCGTCACCGCCGCCGACGAGACGCTCGACCACCGCACCCTCGCCGCCCGCTCCACCGCCCTCGCCGCCACCCTGCGGGCCCGCGGGATCGGCCCCGGCAGCCTGGTCGCCGTCCACCTCGACCGCACCGCCCGGCTGCCGGTCGCGCTGCTCGCCGTCCTGCGCACCGGCGCCGCCTACCTGCCGCTCGACCCGGCCCACCCGGCCGCCCGGCTGGCGTTCCTGCTCGCCGACTCCGGCGCCGACCTGCTGCTCACCGACCGCCGCCCGCCGGCCGAACTCCTGGACCTGGCACCGGTGCTGCTGGTACCGGACACCGACCCCGCCGCCCCGGAGGCGGCGCCGCCCACCGACCGCCCCGGCCCCGGCCCCGGCGACACCGCGTACGTGCTCTACACCTCCGGTTCCACCGGGCGCCCCAAGGGTGTCGCGGTCGGCCACCGGGCACTCGCCAACCTGCTCGGCTCCTTCGCCGAGCGGCTCGACTCCGGGCCCGGCCACGTCTGGCTCGGCCTGACCTCGCTCTCCTTCGACATCGCCGCGCTGGAGCTGTTCCTGCCGCTCGCCACCGGCGGCCGCCTGGTGCTCGCCCCCGACGGCCTGGCCGTCGACGGGCCCGGCCTGCTGCGCCTGATCGCCGCCGAGGGCGTCACCCACGCCCAGGCGACCCCCTCCGGCTGGCGGGTGCTGCTGGCCGCCGGACCCGGCCGCACCGGCCTGACGGCGCTGGCCGGCGGCGAGGCGCTGCCGCTGCCGCTGGCGCGCGGGCTGCGGGCCGCGGTGGCCCGGCTGTTCAACGTCTACGGGCCGACCGAGACCACCATCTGGTCGACCTGCGCCGAGATCCCCGCCGAACCGCAGCGGGTCGGCATCGGCCGTCCGATCGCCAACACCCGGGCGTACGTGGTCGACGGCGCCCTGCGGCCGGTGCCGGTCGGCCTGCCCGGCGAACTGCTGCTCGGCGGTGACGGACTCGCCCTCGGCTACCTGGGCCGGCCCGCCCTCACCGCCGAGCGTTTCGTGCCCGACCCGTTCGGGCCGCCCGGCTCCCGGCTCTACCGCACCGGCGACCTCGCCGCCTGGGACGGCGAAGGCGGGCTCGACTACCTCGGCCGGATCGACCAGCAGGTGAAGATCCGCGGCCACCGGATCGAACCCGGTGAGATCGAGTCCGCGCTGCTGGAGCACCCGCAGGTGGCCGAGGCCGCCGTCACCGTCCACCACGGCCCGGACGGTGAACCGCGGCTCGCCGCCCACCTGGTCGGCACCGCCGACCCCGCCGCCCTGCGCGAGCACCTGCTGCGGATGCTGCCCGCCGCCATGGTTCCCCGGCACTTCACCACCCTGGACCGGCTGCCGCTGACCCCCAACGGCAAGCTGGACCGCCGGGCCCTGCCCGAGCCCCCCGCGGAGGCGGTGGCGCCCGCGCCCGCCGGGGCCCGCGCCACCGGCGACGAGGTCACCGACGCGCTGTGCGCCATCTGGTGCGAGGTGCTCGGCCTGCCGGAGGCCGGCCCCGACGACGACCTGTTCGACCTCGGCGGGCACTCGCTGACCATCATCCGGATCTCCTCGCGGATCCGGGAGACCTTCGGCGTCGAGGTCGACTTCGACGTCTTCTTCGACACCCCGACCGTGGCCGGCATCGCCGAGGCCGTCGCCCGGCTGCGCTGACCCGCGCCCGTCCCGCCCGCTGCCCGGGCGCCCCCGTTCCGCCCGCTGCCCGCCCGCCCCCGTCCCGCCCGCCGGCCGGGCGCCCCCGATCCCGAACAGGACCACGATGACCGAAACCCAGCCCCTGACCACGGGCTGGTCCGACGCCAAACGGACCCTGCTGGCGCAGCGGCTGCGCGGCGCCCGCGGCCCCGCCCGTACCGTGCACCCGAGGCCCGCCGGGAGCGCGGCGCCGCTGTCCAGCAGCCAGGAACGGCTCTGGTTCATGGCCCAGCTCGCCCCCGGCTCCACCGCCTACGCGCTGGCCCCCGCCCGCCGTCTGCACGGCCGCTACGACCGGGCCGCGCTGGACGCCGCGCTCACCGACCTGCTCGCCCGGCACGAGAGCCTGCGCACGACCTTCCCGGCGACCGCGGACGGCACGGCGTACACCGTGGTCGCCGATCCGGCGCCGTTCACCGCCGGGTACCTGGACGCGAGCGGCGAGGCCGAACCGGACCGGCGCGCCGCCGAGGCCGTCGAGGCGCTGCTCGCCGAACCCTTCGACCTCGGCCGCGGCCCGCTGCTGCGGGTCCTGCTGGTCCGCCTCGCCGAGCGCGAGCACGTCCTCGCCCTGGTGCTGCACCACATCGTCTGCGACGGCTGGTCGATCGACCTGCTGCAGCGCGAACTCGACGCCCTGTACGCCTGGCACGCCGACGGCACCCCGCACGGCCTCTCCGAACCCGCCCTCCAGTACGGCGACTACGCCGCCTGGCAGCGGGCCAGGACCGCCGACGGCGCCCTGGACGCCTCCCGCGCCCACTGGCAGGCCGAACTGGCCGGCGTCCCGGCGCTGGAACTGCCCGCCGACCGGCCGCGGCCGCCCGTCCTGACCTACGACGGCGCCGCCCACGAGTTCCACTGGGATGCCGACCTGTCCGGCCGGATCACCGAACTGGCCCGCGCCCACGGCGCGTCCCGCTACATGGTGCTGCTCGCCGCCTACCAGGTGCTGCTGGCCCGGCACAGCGGCCAGACGGACTTCGCCGTCGGCTCGCCGGTGGCCGGCCGCCTGCACGGCGAACTCGAGGACCTGGTCGGCATGTTCGTCAACATGCTGCCGATCCGGGCCCGGCTCACCCCGGAGCTGACCTTCGGCCGGCTGGTCGGCCGGGTCCGTGAGCAGACCCTGGACGCCTACGCCCACCAGGAGGTGCCGTTCGAGCAGATCGTCTCCGACCTCGCCGTCGAACGGGACGTCAGCCGGGCCGCCGTCTTCCAGACCACCTTCGCCTTCCAGAACTACGGCGAACGCGCCGCCGCCGCACCGCCCGGCGCCACCCGCACCGAGGGCTTCGGCCACCGCGCCGCCACCACCCACCACGACCTCGCGCTGTACCTGCGCGACGAGCCCGACGGCCGGCTGTACGGCCTGTTCACCTACCGCACCGACCTGTTCGACCACACCACCGTCGAGCGGCTCACCGCCCGCTTCGAGGTGCTGCTGCGGGCCGCCCTCGCCGACCCCGACCGCCCGGCCCTGGAACTGCCGCTCCTCGCCCCCGGGGAGGACACCGAACTCGCCGCCCGCGCGGCCGGTCCCGCCCTGCCCGCCGACGGCCCGGCCACCCTCACCGCCCTGCTCGCCGAGGCCGCCGCCCGCGCCCCCGACGCCCCCGCCCTCACCCACGGCAGCGAAACCCTCACCTACGCCGCCCTCGAACGCCGCGCCACCGGCTTCGCCCACCGCCTGCGCGCCCTCGGCGCCGGACCCGGCGACGTGGTCGCGCTCTGCCTCGAGCAGTCCCCGGACCTCGCCGTCGCCATGCTCGGCACCCTCAAGGCCGGCGCCGCCTACCTCCCGCTCGACCCCGAACAGCCCGCCGGACGGCTGGAGTTCCTGCTCGCCGACTCCGCCGCCGCCGTGCTGGTCACCGGACCCGGCGCCGCCCCGCCGACCGGCCGCCGCGGCACCGTACTCGGCATCGACGCCGCCGCCGAACACGCCGCAGGCGACCGGCCCCTCCCCGAACTCGCCGGCCCCGGCGACCTCGCGTACGTCATCTACACCTCCGGCTCCACCGGCCGCCCCAAGGGCGTCGCCGTCCAGCACCGCCAGATCGTCAACTACCTGGCCGGCGCCGCCGAACGGCTGCGGATCGAACCGGGCGGCTCGTACGGCCTGCTGCAGTCACTCGCCTTCGACTTCAGCATCACCATGCTGTACCTCGGCCTGTCCACCGGCGGGCGGATCCACCTGCTGCCGCGGCGGATTTCCGGCGCCGAACTCGCCGACGCGATGGCCGGCTGCGCCATCGACTACCTCAAGATGACCCCCTCCCACCTGGCCGCCCTCGCCGCCGACGCCCCCGCCGAACGGCTGCTGCCCCGCAAGGCCCTGGTCCTCGGCGGCGAGGCGAGCCCGGCCGGCTGGGCCCGCGGCCTGGCCCGCCTCGGCCGGTGCGCCGTCTTCAACCACTACGGCCCCACCGAGACCACCGTCGGCGTCACCGTCCACGAGGTCCTGCCCGACGGTCCCGGGCACGGCTCCACCCCGATCGGCCGCCCGCTGGCCGGCGCCCGCTGCTACGTGCTGGACGAGCGGCTGCAGCCCGTCCCGCCCGGCACCGTCGGCGAACTGCACCTGGGCGGCGACCGGCTGGCCCGCGGCTACCTCGGCCGCCCCGACCTCACCGCCGACCGCTTCCTGCCCGACCCCTACGCCACCGCACCGGGCGCCCGGATGTACCGCACCGGCGACCTGGTCCGCCACCGGCCCGACGGCGAACTGGAGTTCCTCGGCCGCGCCGACCACCAGATCAAGGTCCGCGGCCACCGCGTCGAACCCGGCGAGATCGAGGCCGCCCTCACCGCCGTCCCCGGCGTCACCCAGGCCGTCGTCCTCGCCCGCGGCGACGGCATCAAGCAGCACCTGGTCGGCTACCTCGAGTGGCCCGGCGACGGCGAGCCGCCCACCGCGGCCGCCCTGCGCACCTTCCTCGCCGACACCCTGCCCGACTACATGGTCCCGGCCCGCTACGTGGCACTCGACCGCCTCCCGCTGCTCGCCCACGGCAAGGTCGACCGCGCCGCGCTCCCCGCCCCCGCCGACGGCCCCGCCGACCCGACCGGCTACCGGCCCCCCGAGGGCGACACCGAGGAACTGATCGCCGCCCTCTGGGCCGACCTGCTCGACCTGGACCGGGTCGGCGCCCTCGACGACTTCTTCGAACTCGGCGGCCACTCGCTGCTCGCCACCCAGGTGGTCGCCCGGCTCCGCCGCGCCCTGCCCGACCAGGCCCGCACCCTCGGCGTGATGGACCTCTTCCAGCACCCCACCGTTCGCGCGCTCGCCGCCGTGCTCGGCGCCGACGCCGGCGAGCGCGGCCCGCGTCGCCTGCTGCACCGCCTCACCCCGCCCCGCACCCGCACCACCGCCTCGGTGGTCTGCGCCCCGTACGGCGGCGGCAGCGCACTCATCTACAAGCCGCTCGCCGACGCCCTCCCGGACGACTGGGCGCTGCACTCGCTGGCCGTCCCCGGCCACGAACTCGGCGAGGAGTCACGGCCGTTCGACGAGGTCGCGGCCGAGACCGCGCAGGAGATCCTGGACGGCGTCGAAGGCCGGATCGTGCTCTACGGCCACTGCGGGCTCGGCGTGATGCTGACCGTGGAGATCGCCCGCCGGCTGGAGGCCGCCGGCCGCGAGGTCGACGCCGTCCACCTCGGCGGCAGCTTCCCCTTCGCCCGCCCCGAAGGACGCGGCGCCGCCCTCTCCGAACGCTTCGGCGCCCTCACCGACCGGCTGCGCAGCGACCAGGACATGGTCAACGCGCTCACCTCGGCGGGCCTGGACACCGAGGACTTCACCCCCGAACAGCTCACCCTGATCGTCCGCAACCGGCGGACCGGCACCAAGAAGGCCGAGCAGTACTTCGGCGAACTGTTCCGCACCGCCGGCGGCCGGCTGAAGGCCCCGGTCATCGCCGTCGTCGGCGAACGCGACCCCGCCACCGAGTTCTACCAGGAACGCCACCGCGAGTGGCACCGCCTCACCGACACCACCGGCGTGGTGGTGCTCGACGAGGCCGGCCACTTCTTCCTCAAGTACCGCGCCGGGGAACTCGCCGCCGTCCTCACCGAGGTGCACCCCGCCATCGCCGCGGGCACCGAGCAGGACCACGCCCGCACCCCCGACGCCACCTGGTGGCTGGAGGACGTCTCCCGCGACCCGGCCGCGGCCCGCCCCGCTGCTGCCGAAGGCACCGGACGGCAGGTCAGGCCCAGCCTCGGCCGCTTCCTGGCCGTCGCCACCGGCCAGCAGATCTCCATGATCGGCTCGGCGCTCACCGAGTTCGCCCTGCCGATCTGGATCTACCTGCGCACCGGCTCGCTCGCCGACCTCGGCCTGCTCGCCGCCTGCGGACTCGTCCCCGGCATCCTGGCCGCCCCACTGGCCGGCGCCGTCGTCGACCGCGGCGACCGCCGGAAGGTGATGCTGGCCGGCGACCTCGCCGCCGGCGCCACCCAGGCCGCCCTGCTGGTGCTGTACCTCACCGGCGGCCTGCACGTGTGGCACGCCTACGCCCTGATCGCGCTGCTCTCGCTCGCCCTCGCCTTCCAGCGCTTCGCCTGGGGCTCGGCCGTCCCGCAACTGGTCCCCAAACGCTTCCTCGGCCGGGCCAACGGCATCGTCCAGATGGCACTCGGCTTCGCCCAGTTCCTGGTCCCGCTGTTCGCCGTCGGCCTGCTGGCCGGCATCGGCCTCGGCGGCATCCTCGCCGTCGACGTGGTCAGCTACACCGCCGCCGTCGCCGTCACCCTCGCCGTCCGCTTCCCGCAGGCGATGGCCTGGCGCCGCCGCGAGAGCGTCACCGAGGAGATCAGGGCCGGATTCCGCCGGGCGCTCGGCAGCCGGCACTTCCGCGCCATGCTGGTCTACTTCGCCGTCCTCAACATCTTCCTCTCCCCACTGTTCCTGCTCACCACCCCGCTGGTGCTCTCCTTCGCCGACCTGCCCGCCACCGGCTGGGTCGCGCTGGCGGCCGGCGCGGGCGCCGTCGCCGGCGGCCTCACCCTGCTGATCTGGGGCGGCCCGCGCCGCGACCGGCTGCGCGGCGTCCTGTACGCCACCCTGGGCCTGGCCGCCGCCTGCGTCCTCACCGGCCTGCGCCCGGCCCTGCCGCTGGTCGCCCTCGGCGCGTTCGGCATGACCCTCGGCCTCGCCCTGCTCAACGGCACCTACGCCACCATCATCCAGACCAAGGTCCCGCTGCGCTTCCACGGCCGGATCATCGCCGTCAACACCATGGTCGCCTGGTCGACCCTGCCGATCGGGTTCGCCGTGGTCGCCCCCACCGCCCCCGGCCTGCTGCAACCCCTGATGGACGAGCACGGCGCGCTCGCCGGCACCGTCGGCCGCCTGATCGGCACCGGCGAAGGCCGCGGCATCGGCCTCGCCTACCTGCTGTTCGGACTCGCCATGGCCGCGCTCGCCCTGATCTGCCTGCGGATCCCGGTCCTCGCCCGGTTCGACCGCGAGGTACCCGACGCCGTCTCCGACGACCTGGTCGGCCTGAAGACCCTGCAAGCCCGCACCAAGGACGAGGTGGACGCATGACCACACCCGCCGACCCGCCCGGCCACCCGCTCACCCCCGACCAGCACCGGCTCTGGTTCCTCCAGCAGCTCGACCCCGCCGACACCGCCTACCACCTCTACCTCGCCCACCGCTGGCGCGGCCCGCTCGACCAGGCCGCCCTGCGCACCGCCCTGGACGGCCTCGCCGCCCGCCACGACATCCTGCGCACCCGCTTCCCTCTGATCGGCGACCACCCCCGCCAGATCGTCCACCCGCCTGGTCCGGCCGACCTCACCGTCCACCACCTCCCGCCCGGCGCCACCGACGCCGACCTCACCGCAGCCGTCGCCCCCCACGTCAACCGGCCCTTCGACCTGACCACCGACCCGCCGCTGCGCGCCGTCCTGGTCAGTTCCGGCGAACACGAACACGCACTCTGCCTGGTGCTCCACCACATCGCCGCCGACGGCTGGTCCGCCGCCCTGATCCAGCAGGAACTCCTGGCCCGCTACCAGGGCGCCGACCCCGCCGCACTCCCGCTCCAGTACGGCGACCACGCCCGCGCCGAACAGCAGCGGCTGACCCCCGAGGCCACCGAGCAGGCGTACGCCCACTGGCGGGCCCGGCTGGCCGGCACCGAACCGCTGCGGCTGCCCACCGACCGCCCCCGGCCCACCCGCCCCACCCACCCGGCCGGCTTCACCGACCTCCACCTCGGCCCCGAACTGACCGCCGCCGTCGACCGCTTGGCCCGGACCGAACGCTGCACCCCGTACATGGTGCTGCTCGCCGCCTACCAGATCCTGCTCGCCCGCTGGAGCGGCCAGGACGACTTCACCGTCGGCACCCCGCTCGCCGGCCGCGGCGAGAGCGCCCTCGAAGCGCTGATCGGTTACTTCACCCGGACCGCCGTGATCCGCGCCGACCTCACCGGCGAACCGGACTTCCGGACCGTGCTGCGCCGGGTCCGGGCCGCCACCATGGACGCCCTCGCCCACCAGGACGTCCCGCTCGAACGGCTGGCCGCCGACCAAGGCGCCGGACCCGGCCAACTGCCGTTCCGCACCCTGTTCATCCTGCAGAGCCAGACCGAGGCCGACACCGCCCGGCCCCAACTGCCGCCCGGCGTCGAACTGACGGCGCTGGACTCCGGCTTCGCCCGCGCCAAGGCCGACCTGCTACTCGACTGCTGGCGCACCACCGACGGCCTGACCTGCTCCTTCTCCTACGACCTGGAACTCTTCGACCGGACCACCGCCGACACCCTCGCCCGCCGCTACCGCACCCTGCTCACCCACGCCACCGCCGACCCGCTCACCGCGGCCCACGGCGACTGGCTGCTGGACCGCGACGAACGCACCGCCCTGCTCGCCCGCGCCACCGGCCCCGCCCTGCCCGCCGTCCGCCGGACCCTGCTCGAACGCTTCACCGAACAGGTCGCCCTGCGCCCGGACGCCCCCGCCCTCGCCCTCGGCGACTCCACCCTCGGCTACGCCGAACTCGACCGCCGGGCAACCCGGTTGGCCGCCCGGATCGGCCCGCTGACCGGCCGGGTCGCCGCCGTCGCGCTCGCCCCCTCGTACGAGCTGGTGACCGCCATGCTGGCGGTCTGGAAGGCCGGCGGCGCCTACCTCCCGCTGGACGCGGCCCAGCCGGCCGAACGGCTGCGGCAGCTGGCCGCCGACGGCGGCGCGAGCCTGCTGCTCGCGGAGGCCGACGCGCCCGACCTCGGGATACCGCGCACGGACCCGGGCGAGGACCCCGGATCACCTGCCGGGCAGCCGCCCGGTGCCCAGGCCGACGCGCCCGCATACGTGCTGTTCACCTCCGGCTCCACCGGGCGGCCCAAGGGCGTCGTGGTCGACCACGGCGCACTCGCCGACCGGATCGACTGGATGGCGGGCAGCGCCGACGGCGGCTACGGGCTCGGACCCGGCGACCGGATCGTCCAGTTCGCCTCGATCGGCTTCGACACCCACGCCGAGGAGATCTGGCCCGCCCTCGCCTCCGGCGCCACCTGCGTCCTGCTCCCCGGCGGCGGCCGAACGCTGCCCGACCTGCTGCGCGGCGAAGCCGGCCGACAGATCACGGTCCTCGACCTGCCGACCGCGTACTGGCACGAACTCGTCCTGCTGGAAGAGGAGTTCGACTGGCCGCAACAGCTGCGCCTGGTGGTGCTCGGCGGCTCCGCGGTGGAGGCGGGCCCGCTGGCCCGCTGGCACGCCCGGCACGGCGGCCGGATCCGGCTCGTCAACACCTACGGCCCGACCGAGGCCACCGTTATTGCCACCAGCGCCGACCTCACCGCACCCGGCCCCGGCCCGGCGGCGGACCCGGCCGCGCGGCCGCCGATCGGGCACCCGCTCCCCGGGGTGCGCTGCCACGTCCTCGACCGGCAGTACGGCCTGGTCCCCGATGGCGGCGAGGGCGAACTCTTCCTGGCCGGCGCCGGACTGGCCCGCGGCTACACGGGCCGCCCCGACCTGACCGCCGACCGCTTCCTGCCCGAACCGTACGCAGCGGAGCCCGGCGCCCGGATGTACCGCACCGGCGACCGGGTCCGCCGCCGGGCCGACGGCGCACTGGAGTTCCTCGGGCGCACCGACACCCAGGTCAAACTGCGCGGGTACCGGATCGAGCCCGGCGAGGTCGAGGCCGCGCTCACCGCCCACCCCGCGGTCGCCCACGCCCTGGTCCTCGTCCGGGACGGACGGCTGCTCGGCTACGCCGTCCCCGCCCTCGGAGCTGCACCCGCCGAAGCCGCGCTGCTGGCCCACCTCGCCGAGCGGCTGCCGGCCTTCATGGTGCCGGCGAGGATCGCCCTGCTCGACCGGATCCCGCTCTCCGTGAACGGCAAGCCGGACCCGTCCGCCCTGCCCGACCCCGGACCCGGCACCGGCGCGGCCGGGGGCGGCGGGTCCGCGTACCTCGCGCCGCGCACCGACGCCGAACTGCTGGTCGCCGAGATCTGGGAGGACGTCCTCGGCATCGACAAGGCCGGGGCCCTGGACGACTTCTTCGCGCTCGGCGGCGACTCCCTGCGGGTCACCCGGGTCGCCGCCCGGATCCGCTCACTCGCCGGGCTGGACCTCACCATCCGCGAGGTCTTCGAACACCCCGTGCTCGCGGACCTCGCCGAACGGGTCGAGGCCCTGCTGATCGCCGAGATCGACGCCCTGACCGACGCCGAGGCCACCGACCGCCTCGTCTGACCACCCCCGACTACCCCAGGAGGACACCATGTTCGCCGTTGTGATCAATGACGAGGAGCAGTACTCGGTCTGGCCCGCCCACCGTGAACCCCCGGCCGGCTGGCGCCCCGAGGGTACCCGCGGCACCCGCGAGGAGTGCCTGGCCCGCATCGCCGACATCTGGACCGACCTCCGCCCCCTGACCGCCCGCCCCTGACCCTGGGGCACAGTGAACTGAGCGAGTACCCCCGAAGGGGCGCGGGGGGAGGGGTGGAGCGGGAGGGGAGGGGGTGTGCCTCCCATTTTTCTCACGTTCCCCCCCC